>JBGTHX010000119.1:0-6327 GCA_041746055.1 Lewinella sp.
GCCTGGATATACTCCTTACCGATCCGCGGCCATAGCAGCGATTCCCCGTAGGCAGCGGCACGTTGCCGCATTTCCTGCAGGTCCAACGGATGATCGAGTAATTCCAGAATCACCTCCGCCAGTGCCTTGCTGTCGTGGAAGGGGAAGAGTCGTCCCCTACCCTCCTGCAGGAGTTCGCTGGCGTGCCAGAAGGGGGTACTAACGATACCGGCACCCGCACCGACAGCGTAGGCCAGCGTGCCGCTGGTGATTTGTGCCTCGTTGGGATAGGGTACCACATAGATGTCGGCGGCGCGCAGACAATCGAACAGTTCCTGCTCGCTGGCGAATTTGCTGATCATCTGGAGGTTATCTCCCACGCCCAGCTCGGTGGCCAGGTCCTGGAGGTATTCCCGGTACTCTTCACCGTTGTTGCGGATGACGTGGGGGTGGGTCTTGCCCAGTACTACGTACAGAGTATTGGGATACCGCTTGACGATTTCCGGGAGGGCACGAATCGACGTCTCGATTCCCTTGCCCCGGCCCAGCAGACCGAAGGTGAACAGCACCTGGCGGTCGGACCACCCGCGGTCGGCCCGCAGCTCCTCGCGGCTCGCGGATTCAATGACCGGTACACCGTGCTCGATGACGTTGATCTTTTCTTCCTCGACGTAGAATACTTCCTGCAGCAGACGGCTGGCGAGCTTCGTCATCACGACCACCTGCTGCGCGCGGGTGGCGATGCGGGTCAGTACGTTGCGCTGTCCGAAACTGGGCTCCTTCAAAACGGTGTGGAAGGTGACGATGAGGGGAATCCGCAGCATGTCCAGGAGGTGCATGATGTACACGCCGTCGTCGCCGCCAAAGATGCCGTACTCGTGCTGGAGCACCAGCAGATCGAAGCCGTTGTCGTTCAGGTAATCGGCGGTGTCTCGGTAATCCTGGGCTACCTGGGGGCGTATCTTCCGGGTGACCTCCGCGGGGTAAGCGTGATTGTCCCCCGGGTCCTCCATAGCAATGATCTCCGCGTACTGCTTGATCTCAGTAGCCTTCAGGTTACTGAGGATGGCGCGCGCAAGGCTATTGGTAAAGGTGCCTATACCACAAGCTTTAGGTGGATAATTTCCCAGGAATGCAATCTTCATTAGCGGATCTTAGTGTTTATGGGAAGCCGTCAAACTTCACTGAATCCAACTTAAAATGTCAGGTTCAAGTTCAGTTTTTGACCCCATGAAGACCCCATCATTCGCCCCTTGCGGCCGGAAGGCCCGGTTTTGCTCACTTCTGAAATATGGGAATTGTCAGGGCGGAGAATTTACCGTCCACCGACCGGCTGAAACCCGCTCGCTTGCCGACGGCATCCGGCCCCCGGTGCCCGTTTGCTATCTTTGCCCGAAACCCTTTCCGATACCATGGCCAAAAAACTGACGCGCGGCAAACCCAGTAGCAGTGACCTGAAAAACGGCCTGAGTGCCCTCTTCCCGGGCCAGCGCCTCGACAAAGCCAGCGAGGAGGAGACCATCAAGACCCTCAGCCGCAACTTTGCGATGCTGCCCGTTGACAAGATCGCCGCCAATCCCGATCAGCCCCGGCAGGAGTTTGAGAAGGAGGCCTTGAAGGAACTGGCCGACAGCATCCGCGTCCACGGCATCATCCAGCCGATGACCGTACGCCACATGGGCGACGGCACCTACCAGATCATCAGCGGGGAGCGGCGGTACCGCGCCAGCCAGCTGGCCGGTCTCCGGGAGGTACCCGCCTTCATCCGCACGGCCAACGACCAGACCCTGCTGGAGATGGCCCTCATCGAGAATATCCAGCGGGAAGACCTCAACCCCATGGAAGTGGCCTACTCCTACCTTCGCCTCCAGGAGGAGTTCGACCTTACCCAGGAGCAACTAGCCGCGCGCGTGGGTAAGAAGCGCTCCACCATCACCAACTACCTCACCATCCTGAGCACCTCCAACCGCGTGCGGCAGGCGATTAAAGACCGCAAGATCAGCATCGGCGCGGCGAAGACCTTCTCCGGTATTAAGGATATCGGGCAGCAAGAGACCTTCCTCGACGACATCCTCTCCCACCCCAACTGGTCGGTCCGGGACATCGAGCGGGAAAGCCGGGTGTACAAGCACAAGAATAAGGTCAGCAAGGCGGCCCCCGCCACCAACGACGATACCCGCCGCGTGGAGCAGGCCTTCGCCGAGTTCTTCGGCACTAAAAAGGTAAAGGTGAAGATCGATCACCGCGACGGCCGGGCCGGCTCCATCACCCTCCGCTTCGAGAGCCGTGAGCAACTCGACCAATTTTACAAGGCCGTCGAGTAAGGCGGCGCATTGGCATCAATAGATCGTATGTACTCCACTTTCCTCCGCCACGCGGGCTTCTCAGCCCTGCTCCTGGTACTGGCCTCCGCACCCGCGTCCGCGCAGACCGAGGCCGTGCGGGACAGCCTGCCCCTGCCCCCGGAAGTACGCACCCTCAAGGAGATCAACCGCCAACCCAAGCAGGCGCTGCTGTGGGCGCTGATCCCCGGCGGCGGACAGGTCTACAACCGCGCGTGGTGGAAGGTGCCGATCGTGTACGGCGGCTTGCTGGGTATAGTTGCCGTAGCCGATTATAACCAGACGCTCTACACCCGCTACGTGACCGCGCTGGAGCAACGCTGCCTGGGGGCCGGCAAGATCATCATCATCCCGAACGCAGCCTGCATCGAAACGCCCAATGAGACTTCGCTGACCGATATCCCGACCGACGCGCTGATCCGGGCCCGCAACAGCGTGAACCGCAACCGGCAAACCGCCTACATATTCATCATTGCCGGCTACGTGCTGCAGGCGGTGGAGGCCTTTACCGACGCCCACCTCATGGACTTCGACATCAGTGACGACCTCGGTATGCAACTCGGACCCGTCTTCTCGCCGGAGACGGGTGCGGGTGCCGGCCTGACCCTCCCGCTCGGCAGCGGGCGCCGCTTCATCCGCCAGGAATCGGAGGTCAGTCGGCTGAGCCGCTAAGCAGTTCCTCGACCACGGCTTCCGGCAGTCCGGCCCGGGTCGAGCGGCTCAGTTGCACCCGCCGCAGCGGGGCCTCCGCACGGGGCGCATAAGCGGCCCAGACGTGAAAATTCCCCAGCTGGTCCTTCTCGCAGTACACCCCCAGGGGCATGGAGCAGCCCCCCTGCATGAGGTTGAGCACGGTGCGCTCCACATTGGTGCACTCGCCGACCACCGGGTGGTGCAGTAGCGACAGTTTCCTGCGGCGGTCGATATCGTCCTCCCGGGTCTGGACGGCCATCACGCCCTGTCCGGGCGCGGGCACGAACTCCCGGGGTGAGGGGCGGATCACCTCCAGTCCGCTGAGATCCAGGTCCAGACGCTCCAGCCCAGCCGCGGCAAGCACCACGGCGTCGAGCTCCCCGGACAGGGCTTTTTTCATGCGGGTAGGCACGTTACCGCGGATATCGACCGGCACGAGCCCGGGGTGCAGGTCATGCAGGATCGCCTTGCGACGGTTGCTGCTGGTCCCGATGGTGGCCCCCTCCTGCAGCCGGAAGGGCTGCCCGGGTACCGCCCGGTCCTTGTGGATGAGCACTACATCCTCCACCGAGGCCCGGTAGCTCAGGGCCGCGAGTACCAGTCCCTCAGGCTGATTGGTCGGCAGGTCCTTCAGGCTATGCACGGCGCAGTCGATGCGGCCCTCGAGCAGGGCGTCCTCGATCTCCTTGGTGAAGAAGCCCTTCCCCTCCAGCTTGTCGAAGCCGAGGTGCTGCACGCGGTCGCCCTGGGTCTTGATGATCTCCAGCTCGCTGTCGATGCCGTGCTTCTTCAGTTCCGCCTGGACGAAGTGGGCCTGCCAGAGGGCGAGGCGGGAGCCGCGGGTGCCGATTTTCATAGGAATTTTAAATTTGAAATGTTCAATTTAAAATTGAGCAAGCCGCGGCGCCCGCGGAAAAGGAATCACGTCCCGGATATTTCCCATACCGGTGATGAACTGCACAATACGCTCGAAGCCGAGTCCGAAGCCGGCGTGGGGGCAGCCGCCGAAGGTGCGCAGCTCGAGGTACCAGTCGAGTTCCTCGGCGTGGATGCCCATTTCTGACATGCGCCGCCGGAGCTTGTCTTCCCGCTCCTCGCGCTGGCTGCCACCGATGACCTCGCCGATGTAGGGAAACAATACGTCCATGGCCGCGACGGTCCTGCCGTCGTCGTTCTGCCGCATGTAGAAGGCCTTGATGTCTTTGGGGTAATCGCGGACGATCACCGGCTTCTGGAAGTGATTCTCCACCAGGAAGCGCTCGTGCTCGGCCTGCAGGTCGGTGCCCCACTCGAGCGGGAACTCGAATTTGCCCTTCTTGTAGTGCTTGGAGCGCAGGAGGATATCGAGCGCCTCGGTGTAGGTGACGCGGGCGAAGTCGTTGCCCACCACGAACTCCAGCATTTCGATCAGGCCCATGGGCCGGCGGTCGGCGGCCTTAAGGTTTTTTTCGGCCTCCTGGATGCGCTCGTCGAGGAATTCCAGGTCGGCGCGGTAATGCTCCAGGCTGTAGTTAATGAGGTACTTGACGAAGTCTTCGGCCAGGTCCATGTCGTTTTCGATGTCGGCGAAGGCGATCTCCGGCTCGATCATCCAGAATTCCGCGAGGTGGCGGCTGGTATTGCTGTTCTCCGCCCGGAAGGTGGGCCCGAAGGTGTACACCTTGCCGAGGGCGAGGGCGCCGATCTCGGCCTGCAGCTGTCCGCTTACGGTTAGGTTGGTGGCCTTGCCGAAGAAGTCCTGACGGTAGTCGATGGCTCCCTCCTCATTACGGGGCGGGTTCTCGGGGTCGAAGACCGACACGCGGAACATCTCCCCCGCCCCCTCGGCGTCGTTGCCGGTAATGATCGGGGTGTGGAGATAGTAGAAGCCACGGTCGTGGAAGTACTTGTTCACGGCGTAGGCGATGCCGTGGCGCACGCGGAAAACGGAGCTGAAGGTGTTGGTGCGCATCCGGAACTGTCCGTTCTCGCGCAGGAACTCCATCGACTGCTTCTTGGGCTGCAGGGGGTACTTGCTGAGGTCGTTGCCCCCGAATACTTCGATGCGGTCGGCTACGATCTCCAGCGCCTGGCCGCTGCCCTGGCTTTCGGTGAGGGTGCCGGTGACGCCCACGCAGGCGTGAAAGCCGATCGCGCGGACGGTGTCCTCGTCGATCTTGTCACCGTCGACCACCACCTGGAGGGTCTCCGGCCCGCTGCCGTCGTTGAGCACCATAAAGCGGTTGCCCCGCCAGGCGCGCACCCATCCCATGACGGTCACTTCCTGCCCTACGGGCGGATCCTGTAGCAAAGTCCGGATTTCCTGGCGTTCGATCATGGGGTCGGGAATTTAGCGCGCAAAGGTAGCACTTCCGGGCGGGCTACTCCTTCTGCGGGAAGTCACAAAGCGTGCGGATCACGCACTTACCGCAGTCCGGGTGGTGGTAGAAGCAGACCCGCTGTCCGTGCCGCATAAATCCCTGGTGGGAGTCGTATACCCGCTTGCCGTCCCAGTCGTCGGGCAGATACTCCTGCAGGATCTGCGAGGCCTTCTCGATGCTGGCCCAGGGCGGCACGATGCCGGTGCGCTGGGCCACGCGCTGGTGGTGGGTATCCACGACCAGGGCCGGCATGCGCAGGCGACTGAAACTAAGCACGGCAGCGCTCGTCTTGGCACCTACGCCGGGGATGGCCTCCAGCCAGTCGCGGGCCTCGCGCACCAGCAGGTCGGCCAGGAACTCCAGCTCCAGCGCTCCGCCGCACCGGTGGCGCACCTGCCGCAGGGCCTCCTGGATGCGGGGGGCCTTCACTTCCGGGTAGGTCACCACCGCGATGGCCTGCTGCACGGCGTCCGTGGGGGCGTCGATCACCTCCTCCCAGGTGGGGAAGGTTTCCGTGAGGTGGAGGTAGGCGGCGCGGGTCACCGGGTTCTTGGTGCGGTGGGAGAGCAGGCTGCCCACCAGTTCGCTCACCGGGTCGCGGTAGCCGAAGGGCTCGAAGGGGGCGCCGTATTCGGCACAGAGTTGCTCGTCGATTTCCAGGGCACGTTCCCGCTTCGTCATGCTGGGGAATGTCGGCCGGGGGCTTTGGGTTCCGAGCCGCCTTGAATTCTTAGGTTTGCCAGCTAACTTCTCGTCCTTGGATCCACTCTGGCTCTTTCCCGGCTTCTTTCTCATTGCCCTGCTCTACGCCTCGGCCGGCTTCGGGGGAGGGAGCAGTTACCTGGCGTTGCTGGCGCTGGCCGGCTTGCCCGCGGCTACGATCCGTCCGATCGCGCTGGTGTGCAACCTGGTGGTGACGGGCGGCGGCAGTTACTCCTTCGCGCGGGCGGGCA
>JBGTHX010000120.1:0-4774 GCA_041746055.1 Lewinella sp.
TCGAGTAGTCGATGAGCAGGAAGAGTACGTCCCGGTACGCCCAGTCCGGTATCGCCCGCCCCCGTCGCTCCTCCACGGCGGCGTGGATATGGGCCATGGAGTCAATGGCCCGGTGGGCACCCGGCTGGTCCGAGAAGACGATGCGCCGGGCGTATTCCACGGTCGAAAAGAGCCGGCCCAGCGGATCGGCCGGTAGCCGTCCGGTGAAGTAGAGCCAGTCTACCGCCTTATTCAGGGAGAATTCCGCGGCGGCCCCCGCAAAGATGAAGAGGATGGTATCCGCATTCCCCCAGATCCGGCGGACAATGGAGTCGGTCGCAACGAAGGGAGGCATGCCTAAAGGGTTGGTCAGCAGTAAATACATCCCCGGAATCGAGATTGTTTTAAGTACTTTTTATTTTAAAGTTAGTTCACAATGAAAAGCCTGCCGTAGGGGCCTGCGTCTTTCGCCTACTGCTCTTCCGCGTACCGCTTGAAGTTATTCAGGATCGCCTGCCAGCCCTTGCGCTGGAGCTCGGTCTCCTGCCCGGGTTCGGGATCGAAGGTGACGGTTACGCCGGTCTCCTCGCCCTGCTCCGCGAAATCCACGGTGACCTGTCGGCCATTGACGAGGGTGTAGGCGATGTGGGTTTCGGGACGGATCTCATCGTAGGTTCCTTCCAGGTCGAATTCCATGCTCCCGTCCTTGGCGGCCATGGTGATCTTGAAGTCCCCGCCCTCGCGCAGGTCATTGACGGCGGCCGGGCAGTGCCAGTCTTCGGAAGCGAAGTTCCAGTTGATGACGTGTTCGGACTCGGTGTAGTAGTGCCAGGTGTCGTGCAGCGGCGCCGCAACGGTAGCCTGTACGGTGATGGTGTTCTCGGGCATATTGGGTATTTGAAAACCTAACCCCGGCAAACCGGAGACGGTTCAGGGGGACAGGACAGGAACCGGAAGGTATGCCTACCGTCTAACGAACGGGTACGCCCGCTACGAGCCGTGAGATGTCGATGTGGTAGCCATCCGGATGGAAGGCGTTGGAGGTGCCTCGGTGGTGAATGGTTACTTCTGGCTCTCCAAAAAAGTAACCAAAGAAGCCAGCTCCTCCATGCTCAGGCCATTCACCAGTCCCTCGGGCATCATGGAGGATTCCAGTTCCTCGCGGTTGCTGACATCAGCCTTCCTAACCGAAGTGCTCTTACCGGCCATGTCGCGGATGGTGAGCTGGTCGGCGGATTCGGCGGTGACGAAGCCCACGTAGGCGTTGCCGTCCGAGGTCTCGAGGATGGTGGAAGCGAAGCCCTGGGAGATGGACGCGTTGGGCTTGAGGATTGATTCCGTGATCTGGTCGCGGCTCATGATGGAGCCGATCTGTCCCATATACGGACCGATGGGGGCCTGGCTCTTGTCGATGGTGTGGCAGGCCACGCAGCCCTGCTCCGCGAAGAGCTCCTTGCCCCGGGCGGGATTGCCGGCGTGCTCGTGCATGGCGAGTATGATGTCCTCGATGGAGGCGTTACCTACTTCGCCCTTGCCCTGCTTGATGGATTCCAGGTCCACGCTCGGGCCTTCCTCCGCCGTGGCCAGTTCTTCCGGCGTGCCGAGTTCGGGAAGCTCGAGGCGGTTGCGCTCGTTGAGCCGGGCGTAGAAGGCCCTGTGGTCCGCACCCGGCTGACCGGCCTCGCTCAGGAGGAAGGATTTGATCCGCTCCGAGCCTTCCCATTCGACGGCCTTGTAGTAGGGGCCGTGGGTGTCCGGGCGGGTACTCCACCACCAGTCGCCCTCGAAGGGCGCCTCCTCGTGGTAGAGGCGGGCGAGGGTGGTGAGGATTTCCTCCTTCACTCCGGCGTCTTCCGTATTACCGTAGGCGGTGATCAGCCCCTCGACGGCTTCGGTGTCGTGCAGGTAACGGAGCGCCCAGAGCGCCAGTTTGGGATTCTGATCGATGGCTGCCACGGCAGCGTCGACGGCGTCGAGTTCGACCAGTGCGCGTACCGCGAGGTGGGGCAGGATAATTTCCGAATTGGGCGTGGCGTGGGGTCCTTCCTCCTCGCCCTGCGGGGCCCTAGCCGAGTCGGGTACCTTGAGTGTGAGCAGGGTGGGAGCGGCGTCGGTATTGCCCAGTCTGCCGAGACCGACGATGGCGGCGGCCTGTACCCGCGGATTGGGATCGTGCACCGCGTCGAGGTAGGGATCGAGGGGTACGCCGTCGAGGCAGGACTTCCGGTCGGTCATGGCCCGCAGGGCGAACTCCCGCATCGCCGGCTCGCGGCTCAGCTCCGTCAGGTGTTTCACGCCGTCGCCGCACGCCAGCTGCGCATAAGTGTACATGCCGGCTACGCGGGCGGCCAGGTCGAGCGAGGTGTCGGCGGCGACGCCCCAGGCGGCCTCAGTGGCTTCATCTGCGGAGCGGTCGATCAGTTCCTGGGAGGCGTGAAAACGGGCCACGGAATTGGGGGCCGCCAGCAGAACGGCCAGATCATCCACGGTAGCGGCGTCGAGATCGGGGAAGCCTTCGTAGCTCCAGCCCTCGGGTACTACGCGCACCACGAAGCCCTTATCCGGACTACCCCGGTACCCGGCGCCGTCCCAGGCGGAGAGGAACATACGCCCCGAGCCGTCCAGGTCCACGTCGGTGATCTGGGGCAGGGAGATGAATTTCTCCTCGGACTGCGTAAAGCTCGGCCCGTCCCTATCGATGCGGTGGATGTAGAGCTCGCTGCGGCCCCAGTCGCCCATCATGGGCACGTGGTTGTAGCGGGCGGGCCAGCGGTCGTCGTCCATGAAGTAGCTGCCGACTCCCGAGCCGCCGCCCACGTCGACGAGGGCGGGGATGATCTCATCCGTGAAGTGCTTGAACAGGGTGGGGTAGCCCAGTTCCCCGCTCTGCAGGTGGTGAATGAAGCGGATGTTCCACCCGCCACCGTCGTTGGTGTTGCCGCGGGTGTAGATATTCATGAAGGGGTCGATAGCCACGTCGTAGATGTTGCGGGTGCCGTGGGTGTAGATTTCCATCCCGGTACCGTCGGGCCGGACGCGCACGATACCGCCTCCCAGCATGGTCGTTTCGGTGCCGTCCTGGTCGGTGGCGTTGTGGAAGCCGAAGTCTCCCACCGCGATATAGATCCAGCCGTCGATGCCCATCCGGATGCCGTTGGTGGCGTGGTCGGTACCGCGGTCCTGCAGCGGAGCGGGGGAACTGATTCCGGTGATCAGCGGCCGTGACGGCCCGTCGGCGACACCGTCGTGGTCCTCGTCCTTGAAGACCACCAGGTCCATACCGCTGGCCACCCCGGAATCGTCGGCGAAGGCGGTATGCAGTACGAACACCCGGTCGCCCACGGCCATGATGCCGCGGGGGTTATCGACCTTGGCGAACTCGGTGTGGGACTCGTAGGTGCCATCCTGGTCGCCATCGACCAGCCGTACGATGCTGCCCGCGCCCGGTTCCTTGCCGAGGGAGCCCATCTTGTCGACGCCCACGAAGACCTCGCCGGTGGGCAGGGCGGCCAGACAGGCGGGGGAAGGCACGAGCTCCGGCCCGGCGATGGTATCCATCCGAAGCGCGGCCGTATCCGAGGGGGTGGAGGTGAAGTAAGCGTCGAGCTGACGGAGGTCAGCGGTCGGCTCGGGGTCGTGCTCGGTACAGGCCGGCAGCAGGAGAAGTCCGGGCAGGGCGAGCAGGCAAAAACGGGTGATGGGCATGGCGGATTAAGCTGGGTAAAGGGGGAAAGGCAACCGGTGGCAAGTTAGCCAATGCGCTCTCTTTCAACAACCTTTGCCGCGGGCACTTCCGTTCAGGGGAGCAGATCGTTGGTGAAGAGCGACCGGGCGGGAACCCGCTTGCTTTCCAGGCCGTGGCGGTAGATCCAATCGACGAAGCCGGTCATCCGCATTCCGTCCATGCGGCCCCAGGTGTCGGGATCGCCGAGGTAGGGGGTAGTAAGCGCCAGGGCCCGCTTGATGGAGATGTGGCGATCACGTTCCGGGAGCTCGTGGGTCAGGATCGACAGCGCCTCCCCCGGGTTTTCCTGGGTGAACATATAGCCCCGTTTGGTGGCGTCCAGGAAGCGCTTGTAACGATTCGTATGTTCCCGCATGTCCGTTTCGGAGACCGCGAGCACCGGCGAGTAGCCGTAGGGAATGTCGTAGTCCTTCAGGTCAAAGTACCGGAGGGGTACGTCGAGCGCTTCGGCTTCCACGCCTTCCCAGTTCCGGAACACCCAGGTGGCATCGTAGGTCCGTTCGACGAGGGTGTCCCAGATACCCAGTTTCTCGGGGTACTCCAGGTGAAGGTCTCCGCGGCCGCCGTCGTTGCGGATCACCTGCTTCACGATCTCGTCCTCGTAGCGGGCCTGGTAAGAGGCGTAGGTCTTACCGTCCAGATCCCGGGGCGTGTGGATGGGCCCGTCCCCACGGACCGCAATGGCGCTCAGATCCTCCTGCAGGAGGGCGGCGATAGCGATCAGGGGAAAGGGCTCGGCCTTCGTGCGGTAGCTGATGAGACTTTCGGTAGGACAGAGGGCCACGTGCGCGCGGCCCGTTTCCACCAGTTTGGCGGGGGTGGTGGCATAGTTGTCGGTGGAGGGATCGAGGATCTCTACCGTCAGGTCATGGTCCCGGTAGAATCCCTGGTGCTCGGCTACGAAAATTCCGATGTGGTTGATGTTCGGGGTCCAATCCAGGGCGAGTTTCAGGGTGTCCATGGTGTACAGGTTGTATGTCGGCCTAACCGGATGCGAACCTGCGATGTTTGGGGGATGGACCGGTCGTGGCTAGTGGGTGCGCCGGAGCT
>JBGTHX010000121.1:0-3391 GCA_041746055.1 Lewinella sp.
ATCGTGATCGCCAGCGCGGGCACGGTGGATACGGGCGACTTCGACAACCTGGAGGCCATCCACCGGCTACGGGAACGCTTCGACTTCTGGCTGCACGTCGATGCCGCCTTCGGCGCCTTCGCGACCCTGCTGCCGGACGACCGGCGGCTCGCCGGCTGGGAACACGCCGACAGCATCACCACCGACAACCACAAGTGGCTCAACGTACCCTACGACAGCGGCACCTGGTGGGTACGGCGCGAACACGAAAAGCTACAGGCGGCCGTCTTCGGAAACGGGGACCCCGTATACCTCGATACCCGGGGCGGAAATTTCAACTATCTTAACCTAGGCCCCGAAAACAGCCGCCGGCTGCGGGCGCTCCCGGTGTGGTTTACGCTGAAGGCTTACGGGCGGAAGGGGTACCAGGATATCGTCACCCGCTGCGTAGCCGCCGCCCGCTCACTGGGCGAGCGGATCAAAGGCAGCGAGGAATTCGAACTGCTGGCACCCGTGCGCCTCAACGTGGTCTGCTTCACGATCCGCCACGCCGACGAGGCCGGCGTGGCCCGCTTCCTCCAGCGCCTCAACGACAACGGACGGTACTTCCTGAGCCCCACCTGGCTGAACGGTACACCCGGTATGCGGGCCGCCTTCGCCAACTGGCGGGTCTCCGATACGGACGTCCGATGGCTCTGGTCGGAACTGCAGGCTACCCTGCCTCACCGGTAAACCCCGGCACCCGCGCGCCGCCGCACCCTAATTCAGTCATCCAACAACGCACAACCCATCCACTATGCACTTCGAAACACTCCAATTACACGCCGGCCAGGAGGTCGACGAAACCACCCGCAGCCGCGCCCTGCCGCTGTACCAGACCACCAGCTTCACCTTCAAGGACAGCGAGCACGGGGCTAAGCTCTTCGGCCTGCAGGAGTTCGGGAACATCTACACCCGGATCATGAACCCGACCACCGATGCCTTCGAGAAGCGGGTAGCCGCCCTGGAAGGGGGTGCCATGGCGCTGGCTACCGCCTCCGGGCAGAGCGCCCAGTTCCTCGCCATCAACAACCTGGCCGGAGCGGGCGACAACATCGTCAGCAGTCCCTACCTCTACGGCGGCACCTACAATCAGTTTAAGGTGGCCTTCAAGCGGATCGGCATCGAGGTGCGCTTCGCGGAGGGTACCGACCCAGCCAGCTTCGAGGGACTGATCGACAAGAACACCAAGGCGATCTACACCGAGACGCTGCCCAACCCCAGCTTCCTGGTGCCCGACTTCGACGGCCTCAGCGCCCTGGCTACCAAACACGACCTGCCGCTGGTGGTCGACAATACCTTCGGCACCGGCGGCTACCTCTGCCGGCCCATTGAGCACGGCGCCCACATCGTGGTGGAATCGGCCACCAAGTGGATCGGCGGTCACGGCACCAGCATCGGCGGTATCATCGTCGACAGCGGAAAGTACGACTTCGGCAACGGTAAGTACCCCCAGTTCACCGAGCCGAGCGACGGCTACCACGGTATGGTCTTCAATGATGTATTCGGCAAGGACGGCCCATTCGGCAACATCGCCTTCGCCATCCGCGCGCGGGTGGAGGGACTGCGGGACTTCGGGCCGGCCGTCAGCCCGTTCAACTCCTGGATGTTCATGATCGGCCTGGAAACCCTGAGCCTGCGCGTCGACCGCCACTGCGCGAACGCCCTGGCCCTGGCCCAGTGGCTGGAGGGTCACGACCGGGTCGAGAGCGTGAGCTACGCCGGCCTGCCCGACCACCCCGGCCACGCCAACGCCAAGAAGTACCTGAAGCACGGCTTCGGCGGTGTGCTCAATTTCAGTGTGAAGGGGGGCAAAGAGGCCGCGACCCAGGTCGTCGACAACCTCAAGCTCATCAGTCACCTGGCCAACGTGGGCGACGCCAAGACCCTCATCATCCAGCCCGCCGCCACCACCCACCAGCAGCTCAACGAGCACGAGCAGCGCGCCGCCGGCGTGGAGCCCAATGCCCTGCGGGTGAGCGTGGGCATCGAGCACATCGACGACATCAAGGCGGATCTGCAGCAGGCCTTCGACCTGCTGTAACCGCCGCCCAGCCTCCGACTACCATGAACGCTGAATTTTACCAGGACCAGTACCGTGTGCTGCACGGCAAGATGCCGATGTTCGGCACCGGCGTGGAGGAAAGCCTTGATCCGATACCGGAGGAGGACTTCCACCGCCCGGTGGGTCACCGCACGATCGCACAGCTCATCGGTCACATCGTGGCCTGGCGGAGAAATTCCGCGCTGCGCTTCCAGCGGCTGCCCCGCCCGCGGATCGAGCTGGGCTCACCGGAGGACTGGCCGGACTACTCCGGCAAATCCAAGGCGGAACTGCTGGCCGAGCTGGCGGAGACCCGCGATCTCATGCTACACGCCGTGGCCGCCTTCGACTACGCCACCCTGGAGGAGCAGATCCATCCCGACTACTATTACCACTACCGCCACGCGCTGGATGGAGCCATCCAGCACGACATCTACCACCTGGGCCAAATCAATCTGCTGGCCAGCCTCCTGCGCTCCTCCCGGGACCAATAACCTTCAGATCCGACTTCCTTGACCCGATACCTGCACATTTCGCATCCTTTTCCCCTGGAATCCGGCTCCGTGCTGCCCTCCCTCACCGCCGCCTACGATACCTTCGGTACACTGAACGCGGCGCGGGACAACGTGATCTGGGTCTGCCACGCCCTGACCGCCAACAGCGACTGCCAGGATTGGTGGCCGGGGCTGGTGGGGCCGGGCTGCACCATCGATCCGGAGCACTACTTCATCGTGTGCGTCAATATGCTGGGGAGTACGTACGGGAGTACGAGTCCGCGGAGCATCGATCCGCAGACTGGGCGGCCCTACGGACTGAACTTCCCGCTGGTGACGGCCAAGGACAACGCCCGCTTCTTTTCGCTGGTGGCCGGTTACCTAGGGATCGGGCGGATCCGCTTGCTGATGGGTGGCAGCATGGGCGGACAGCACGCGCTCGAGTGGGCCTGCCGGGAGCCGGAGCGCTTCGACCTGCTCTGCGTGCTGGCGACCAACGCCCGGCACTCGGCCTGGGGCATCGCCTTCAACGAGAGCCAGCGCATGGCCATGCGGGCCGACGTGAGCCTGGGCACCAGTGCCCCCGATGCCGGAAAGGCCGGACTGGAGGCCGCGCGCGCCATCGCGATGCTCTCGTACCGGCACTACCGCACCTACGTGGGTACCCAATCGGAGCAGGAGGGGCAAAAGGTGGACGACTACCGCGCCAGCAGTTACCAGCGGTACCAGGGCTACAAGCTCTGGAAGCGCTTCGATCCGGTCTGCTACTACACCCTGTCCCGCGGCATGGATAGCCACGATGTCGGCCGGGGCCGGGGGGGCGTGGCGAGCGCGC
>JBGTHX010000122.1:0-5704 GCA_041746055.1 Lewinella sp.
CGCAGCGGGCTACCGCGCCTTCGGCTTCTGGGGCTTCCAGCGCTCGCAGGCCGGGGAGCTTGACCCGCAGACCATGTACTCCCTCAAGCCCGGCACGGAGGCCATCGACCGCTTCATCCCCTCCAGCCGCCGCTACGGCGAGGTGCGGGACCCGGAGGCGGACTACCCCAACGTCTACCCCGGGGAGGACCTCGGCGCCTTCAACTTCTTCGAGGCCGCCTCCATCCGGAAGATCGGCAACAAGTACGTGTGGGTCTACAGCGGCTACTCGGGCCCCGACTACGGACTGAGCAGCACCAACTCCGCCCTCCGCTACGCCTACGGCGATTCCCCCCTCGGCCCCTGGAAGAGTGGCGGCGTGCTCGTCGACTCCCGGGCCGTGGTGCCCAACGCGGACGGCAGCAGCCTGCAGACCACCTACGCCGGCCACAACACCCACGGCAGCGTCGAGAAGATCAACGACCAGTGGTACGCCTTCTACCACCGGGCCCCCCGCGGCTTCGGCAACGCCCGCCAGCCGATGGTAGCCCCGGTGACCGTGAGCTGGGACGAAGCGCCCGTCTCCGAAGGAGGCAAGGTCACCATCCGCGCCTACAACCCCTACGCGACCGACAGCACCTGGACCGCCAAGGATAGCCAGGGCCACACCTACACCGGCGCCGAAGTGACCTCCGAGGGCTTCCAGATCTACGGCCTCGACCCCTACCGCTACTACTCGGCGGGCTACGCCTCCTACCTCTCCGACCTCGGCATCCAGCAGGATAGCTGGGACATCTGGGGCAACAGCATGCCCATCACCCAGGTCACCGACAGCACCGTCATCGGTTACAAGTACTTCGGCTTCGGCGGACTGGACGAAGCCAAAAAGGGCCTCACCCCCTTCGCCGGAACCGCCCCCGGCAACGAGACCGCCCTCAACGTCTTCCTGACGCCCACCACCAGCGCAGCCTTCGAGGTGCAGGTCTGGCTCGACGGCCCCTACGCCACCGCCCCCTGGAACGGCCAGCAGATCGGCACCATCACCGTACCCGCCGGTGCTGCCCAGGAAACCACCAACTTCTCCGTCGACGTCTCCGCTGCCGTAGACAATCTGGACGGCAAGCACGCCATCTACTTGATCGCCGACGGCCAGGGCAGCGATACTACCGCGCTGTTCGACCTGCTCGGGCTGGGCTTCAGCTCGGCGGAGCAGTCAATCGAGCGCCCGGTACCGCCTACCGTGAGCATTACGGTGAACGGGAAGGAGATCGAGCTGCCGCCTTACCCCGTCCGCTCTACGGATGAGAACGGGATCGTCAACCTGGATTTGTACGAGGCTACGTATGGCCCGTCTGCCGGTACCCCTACGGTAGCGGCTTCCTCCAGCGACCCCGATGTTAAGGTGGAGGTTATCCAGCCGGAATCGGCGAGTGGTGCGGCTACGGTGCGCTTTGATAATGGAGGCGTGGTGAAGACGTATCGGGTGGTGCCTAAGGCCGAGTAGCATGATCCCGGCCGTAGTGGGGTAAGTTCACCGCGGATGGACTGCGTCCTGCACGGAGGCGCTGCGCTTAGGCTGTAGGTTCGGTTCCCGATTGGCCTGCTTCCGGCCGTAGTGGGATAAATTCACCACAGAGGGACTGCGTCCTGCACGGAGGTGCTGCGCTTAGGCACAGATTAACACAGAGGCACGCATGGCTGATGCGATTGGCCTGTATTGCTGATGCAGGAGGACACGGAGGGGCAGACCTGCGGTCTTGCCGTGTCGTACCGTTGAGATTTTCCGAATACCTAGCTTTCGATTGGCTGGCTCGCGGTGGCAGTGGGGTAAAATTCACCACGGAGGGACTTCGTCCTGCACGGAGGCGCTGCGCTTAGGCACGGATCGGTACAATGCGGTCTGTGACCGCGACTGTGCTGCGCAGGCTATGGCTGCGCCGTGAATTCCTAATACATACCCGACACACTGCCCACCGGCGATGGGGTAAAGTTCACCACGGAGGGACTGCGTCCTACACGGAGGCGCTGCGCTTAGGCACGGAGGTCCACAGAGGCGCGCACGGCTGATGCGATTTGCCCGTGTTGCTGGTGCCGGAGGACACGGAGGGGCAGAGACCTGCGGTCTTGCCGTGTGGTACTGTTGAGATTTTACAAGTGGTAAGTTTGATAGACAAAAACCATGCTGGGGAGCATTATTTGAGTTCTATTCTCAGATCCAGGTCTCGCGCCCTATTGATGAACGCGTTAATATTAGTTGGATTCCATTGCGTGCAGGTTGCTATTACAGCATCCTTCAGGTTAATGGTTTCCTCGGGCTTTATATAATAGCGCTTATGGCCCGACTTCTGGTAAATGGCTTCCGCGTATTCCACCTTGCCAAAAACGCCCAGGCTGCCCTGTAAATCATCAGGAAATGCCACCTTCAATTCGGCGAAAGAAATCATCGGATGAGTTTCCACATACGTTTCTACTGCCGCATTCACTAACCTACCCTTGTTATACTCTTTGCCGTTGAGTATAAACCTGGAGAAGTCTTTGTTCGAATACCGGTAAGAGAAGAAGGTATCCGATACAACGAAGATCTCGTTCTCACTGCTGCGAAACCTTCTGATGGTCATTCCAGCGATCGGTATTCCTTCGTATTCGTATCCGCTTCTCAACTTTTCCTGAAGGTCGGGGCTGATCGAATTCCCAACGAGTACACCTACCCATTTTGGCGGGGCTTCCTCGTCCCAGTAGCGGCCCATGCTCAGAATCTGGTTTCGTTGGTCCAGGTAGTCCTGAAGCTGGTGCAGCGTAGACTCGTTGATCTCATTCAACTTCAGTTCTACGACACCCAGATACTCCCCGCCGTATTTAGCCAGGATATCAATTCTTCCATCCCCCGTTTTCCTTCCCGCCCGGAGTGCAATTTCCGCATCCAGCACGTTGACGTCGTTGAAATTTTCCTTGTCCAGAAGTAGTATGTCCTCGTTCTCCAGCAAATAGGCTTCCATCGCTAGCTCTTTCCAAAAGGGGTACTCCTTTAGCGTAATGTTGTTGGCGGTAACCTGTCTGAATATTTCCATGAAGAAGAGAGGTGTATAAATTTAGCGGCCAATAATTGGCTCGAACCGTACCAAAACGGAAACGATTAATGTGGTTACAAGGTAGCATTTCACCGGAGTTATCCTGATCGCTCCAGGCCGGCCAGGGAGTGGCCCGGTGCTGCTCCGCACCTACAGCCGTAGGCCACTAACAGACCAGAGGACTACAGTAAAATACTGAGGGGAAAGAGGCCTTAGAATCAGTCCTAACAGCTTTAAATAGGTGTGGAAAGAGTGAGTTGGCTAAGTCATTATCTATTCTTTTTACAGACCCAACGCCTTGGTTATCAGCGCCAACGCTGGTTTTCCACACTTGGTAAAAGCATGTGGAAAACCTACACCATTTTAACTCCCCATTCCTCCTGATTCAGGCAGGTCTTCAAACACCTCCATGCCTTCAAACCGACCACGATTTTCGGCCCACCACCCGGCTTTGCCCTCTTTAGCCAGTTCGTCGATCTGTCCCCGCCCTACCTTACTGTCACTCCCTGCCTGCACACAGGTGAAGTAGTTGAGCATATTCTGAATATAGTCCGCCGAGGAGTCGAGCGACAGCCGGATGACCAGCGCCTCGCTCGTTCGTTCCACCGATAGGATTGCCATGATTCATAAGGTTAGCAGTAAAGAAAAGTACGGCAAGTTGCTGACTAGCGGGCGAAGACCTCCCTCAAAATAGTGCCGTACTGGATTCCCCAATTCATCCAAGTTCTCGGAAGCGCTACCTCAGCAACCCGGGAAAGCTTCATCGGCAGCAGCAAAGTCAATCAGTGCCGCCGCAGGCGATCTGTGGTGAACTTGACATACGCATCAGCCACGCATCGCATCAGCAAAGCGAGTAATCCGTGACCCTCCGTGCCTAAGCGCAGCGCCTCCGTGCCGCCGCAGGCGATCCGTGGTGAGAGGGCGGCGGCGCGCAGGTGCAAGAGAACTCCCAAAGATCACAAATACCGCTGCAGGTGCCGTTTAAAGTAAGCCGCGCTTTCCGCAGCACTAGTGGTGGAATCAGCGGCAAAATTCCCGCCCTGTTCCAGGTAGTAGAATTCAAGTCCCGCCTCGACGGGATCCGGAAGGATCGCCGGGTAGTCGATGGATCCGTTTCCCAGCTCCGTGTAGTCCCGGGAGACCTTATCCATGTCCTTGATGTGCCACATGACGTAGCGACCGGGCTGGGCGGCGACCAGTTCCTTCGGGGTAAGCCCGGACGAATGCATCACCCAGTACAGGTCCAGCTGGAGTTTGACCAGGGTGGGGTCTGTTTCCTCCAGGATGATGTCGTAGCCGGTGGTACCGCCGTAGTCCTCGAATTCGAAGCCGTGGTTGTGGTAGGCGAACCCGAGGCCCGCCGCCTGCACCTGCTCCCCGATCCGGTTGAGCTTATGGGACATCAACTTGAAGTGGTCGAGGGTGCGCTGCTCCGGAGCGATCCACGGCCAGGTGATGTACTGGCTGTCCAGGGCCTGGGCTCCGGCGATGCAGCGGTCCACGTAGCCGGTCAGTGCGTCGTCGGATTGATCCAGGTAGGGCGAAAAGCCGTAGTGCCCGCTGGAGACCGTCAGTCCGAGGTCGTCCAGGATCCGTTTGAATTCCGCCGCTGCGTAGCCGTAGTATTCGCCCCGCGCGTCGTCGAAGCCGAAGATCTCGAAGTCCTGGTAGCCCATTTCCTGCAGGGCCTTCAGCGTGGCGAGCGGATCTTCCGCCATGGCGTCCCGGATAGAGAACAGCTGGTAGCCGAGCTTATACTCCGGCCGGCCGGCGGTAGCGAAGGCGGATACGGGTAAGGCCGCTGCGGCACCGAAGACGCCCGCGTATTGGATAAACTTCCTTCTGTTCATGTGATCGGCCTTGGGAAAGCGATCGCACAAGCTATTGAAAAATTGGTGCCGCTGTGCTTACGGTGGTAGTGGGGTAGGTTCACCACAGAGGGACTGCGTCCTGCACGGAGACGCTGCGCTTAGGCACGGAGGTTCACAGATTTTACCCGTAGGACTGATGCAGGTGGGGATGGTGTATGGACTACCCTCCCAGCATGGCGTGGATCCGCCGCTCCGCCTCTTCCCGGGTGATGCCCGCGTAGTAGTCCCGTATAAACTGCTCGAGAATAAGTCAATTGCTATTCGTAAAAAAGTGTGGCTATATTGAAGGGCTTACCGCTCGATCATTACACCATGAGAACTTCCCGTAGAAAATTCATCCAATCCGCCGGTATGGCCGCGCTGGGCGTAGGCATGCTCCGTGCCCATCCCTATGCTACTTTGACGAACGTTGGTGCGAAAACCTACCGGATCTCCCTGGCGCAGTTCTCCTTTGCCTCGGACTACTTTGCCGGCAAGCGGAACACCCTGAACTTCCCGGCCCTGGCCCAGAACGAATTCGGGATCGACATCGTCGAGTACGTCTCCATGTTCTTTGCCGATAAAGCCAACGACCCCCGGTTCTTCAAAGATCTCAGGCTACGGGCTGACGATTTGGGGGTAACGAACAACCTCATCATGGTAGATGATGAGAACATCGCCGACCTGGACAAGGCCAGACGCAAGCAGGCGGTGGAGAGCCACTACAAATGGGTGGATGCGGCTAAAATTTTAGGCTGTAAATCCATACGCGTCAACCTGGGCGCACTGGGACAGGAAGGCACACCG
>JBGTHX010000123.1:0-1709 GCA_041746055.1 Lewinella sp.
AGCATCCTGCGCAAGATGGCCCTGCAGCGCATCAAGCGGGATGATGCCAAGCTGAGCCAAAAAAAGCGCCGCTTCCGGGCCTCGATGAGTACCGATTACCTGCAGCGCCTACTCGAGGTCTGATTTGATGCGTTTGCCCTACGCCAATTCCGGCCTGTTTCCTCATTGCCAGGTGCTAGGGCTATATTTACCCACCTGTTTTCACCTGCCCATACGCACCAACCATTTTTTGTGGTCTCTCACCTGACTCCCCGCCGCCTGCTTGCGGTCTGCCTGTTCTGCTGTAGTACCCTCCTGTACGCCCAGGAAGCGGAACGGCTCACCGATTTCGGAAAGGACCTGATCGATTCCTCCTTCGTCCAGCAACTCTTCGTACACAACGGCCTGGTGTACACCGCCAATCGGCCGCAGGACGATCCCGGCGTGGGCCGCTTCGGGCTGATCGACGTGGGGAGCGGGGCCTTCGTGGCCCTGGCCGACAACAGCGAATACCGCGGCGGCTACGCTCCCGACCGCTACGCCGGCACCTTCCAGGAACTGGACGGCAAAGTATTCGCCGTCAGCTACGGCTACGGCCACGGCTACGAGCTGTACCGCATCGAAGGCACCGTGGTGGAACGCCTCACCCAGCTGGTCGGCGCGCCCCTCACGGAACTCGTGGCCTGGCAGGGCGGATACTACTTTCTCGTGCGCGGCGCGGCTTACGCCGCCGCCGGCCCCACCGGGGTCACCGACTACCGCACCGAACTTTGGGTCACCGATGGTAGCGCGGCGGGCACGACCCAGGTCGCCGACCTGCCGATCCTCAACGACGGCAGCCTCGGCGAGAATCCCGTTACCCTCACCGTGGGTGCCGATGCGCTGCTGCTGTCCGGCAAGGCCATGGACCAGGGCGTGAGCGGCTTCCAGACTTATTTTCTCTACACCGCGGGGGCCGGAGCCACCGAGGTACGCGTGGGCGGCAGTTTGGACTTCCCCCGGGCTACCCTCTACAACGCATATGGTGGGGAGGGACGGAGCGCCTTCTTTGCCGGACACTTCTACTTTTCCGGGCTGCCCCTGGGCGGTAGCGCTTCCCAGACCGGGGTATACCGGGTGGACGAAGCCTCCGGCACGCTCACCGAGGTGGCGGGGGTGCTGCAGATCACCTTTGACCGCTATCTGGAAAACGAGATCTCCTTCGTGGCGACCGACGATCGCCTCTATACCCACGTAGCGGGCGGGGAGGACGGCGCCGTCCTCTACGAAACCGCCCCCGGCTCGCCCGACGGCTTCACCGTACTGTACCGCACGGAGGACCCCAGCGCCCGTATCCGGCTAAAGCGCTACGGCAACAAACTCTACTTCGGGGGATCCTCGCGCGGACGACCCGGTCTGGTGGCCTACCAGCCGTCGACGCGCTTCCTGGACCGCCTGTTCCAGACCGGCCTGGGGGCCGGGGCGGCCTTCAACGTCTTCGCCACCCCGGAGGTGGTGTACCTGGCGCCGGCCGACGGCGGGCCCCGCGTGCTGCGTTACATAACCTCCACCGGGGAGCTGACCAACTTCGACGACCACGTATCGCCCTACGCGGGACGGAATGACTATACGGCCACACTACGCGGGGAGGACCTGCTCTACCTCGCCGAAACCGAGTTCGTCTCCGGCGGAGCCCGCTATGCGGTACCGACGGTACT
This sequence comes from Lewinella sp., assembly GCA_041746055.1. Lineage (GTDB taxonomy): Bacteria > Bacteroidota > Bacteroidia > Chitinophagales > Saprospiraceae > Neolewinella. The sequence continues at coordinate 1,677 of JBGTHX010000123.1, forward strand.
GGAGGCCGACGCCGCGGAGCCACGGCTCATCGA
>JBGTHX010000124.1:0-6175 GCA_041746055.1 Lewinella sp.
CCCGGATCGACCCCGAATTCAGGCGGCCCGCCCCCAGTCCGCCGCAACCCGCACCAGCCCCTAATGCCGGTCCGGAAGTCGAAAAACTCTTCCGCGAGGAAGAAGAAGGGAACGGCCTCACCACCAAACTGATGCGGCAGCGCGTGACCGACCTCACCCGCTCCCTCAGCATAAATAACCGCGTGCTGTTCTCGAATAAGCTTTTCGCGGGCAACGACGAACTGAACGCGGCCCTCAAGGAACTCAACCTGCGCGGCAGCTTCTCCAACGCCCGCCCGCTGCTCCTGGACCTGGCCCAGCAGCACCACTGGGCAGAAGAGGAACGCCGGGAAACCGCCCGCGAATTTATCGACCTGGTACGCCGGCGGTATGCTTAAAAAGGGGATCGTGGTCGTGGGCCTGCTGGCCGCCGCCTTCCTGGTCTACCTGGTCGGCAAAGCCTGGAAGTCCCACACCATGGACGTACCCGCCGACCTCAGCATGGAGGTGCCGCCGGCGGAAATCACCACCATTGCCTTCGGCAGCTGCAACCGCGAAGACCAGCCCCAGGGCTTCTGGGACGTGATTGGTGCCAACCGGCCCGATGCCTGGCTCTGGCTGGGAGACAACATCTACGCCGATACCGATCAGGTCGAAGCCATGTCCGCCGCCTACCGCCACCTGGAGGAGAGTCCGGAATACGCGGCGTTCACCCGTCAGATAGGTACCGTATATGGCACCTGGGACGACCACGACTATGGCCGCAACGACGCCGGCCGCGAATGGGCCTTCAAGGAGGAGGCCAAGGAGTTGATGCTCGAGTTCCTGGAGGTGCCCGCCGGCGCCGAAGTCCGTAAACGGGCCGGGGTCTACCAATCGTACCGCATCGGCGACGTGAAGGTCATCCTGCTCGATACCCGCTACTTCCGCGATGATTTGGCCGCGCCGGTGCGGAGCGGCGACCGCTACGGCCCCAATCCCGACGGCGACATCCTGGGCGAAGCCCAGTGGGCCTGGCTGCGGGCCGAGCTGACCGACAGCGATGCCAGGGCCCACCTCATCGGCAGCAGCATCCAGGTGCTGCCCACCGAGCACGGCTACGAAAAGTGGGCCAACTTCCCGACCGCGCGGGAACGGCTGCTCGCCCTGCTGGCCGAAGTCCGGCCGGCGCTCCCCCTGCTGCTGAGCGGCGACCGCCACCTGGCAGAATTTGCCTCCGAACGCCTCGGCGATTATACCGTGTATGAGTTTACCTCCAGCGGGCTTACCCACGTTTACGGCGGGGCCGACGAACCCAATGCCGGACGCATCGGTCCGCTGATCACCGTGCGGAATTTCGGACTGCTTCACTTCGTACCCACTTCCGACGGTGGACTGCGGCTGCTGGCCGAAGCGCGGAGCATCAGCGACAACGAGGTACTGGCCGCCCTGGCCCTGCCGGCGGATTCCATGAACATTGAGCGGCTGTCCGGGCTTGTCTACGCAAAAGACACCATGACCCGCCAGCTGAAGCCCTGCCCCGAGAGTCCGAACTGCGTGAGCACCCAGGGTTCACAGTCCAAAAAGCTGCGCGATCCCATTCCCTTCACCGGTACGCCGGCCGCGGCGCGGGAAAAGCTGAAGCGGGTGGTCGACGGGATGTCGCGCACCAAGCTCATCGAGGAAGACGGCAACTACCTGCACTACACTTTCCAGACCTGGCCGATCCCCTATATCGACGACGTGGAGTTCCTCCTCGATCCGGAGGCGGGAGTGATCCATTACCGCAGCGCCAGCCGGGTGGGCCACAGCGACCTGGGCGTGAATAGCCGGCGGATGAAGAAGGTGGTGGCGGCGTATACCGCGGAATAGGGGTAGTTGTTGGCTCGCTGCGCGAGGTTTTTTTACCACGGATTTTGCACGGATCACGACCTGTGGTCGCGGGCAGACCCGATTTAGTCGAGGGACAACTGGCCTGCGGGTCCATCCCTCATTCTATTCTTCACCTGGGCACCTCCATCCCCTTCAGAATCTCTCCAATTACGTCCCGGGCGGAGAAGCCCTCCATTTCCCGCTCCGGGGTGAGGATGATGCGGTGGTTCAGGGCGGGGAAGGCTACGCGCTGGATATCGTCGGGCGTCACGAAATCGCGGCCGGCCAGGGCGGCCACGGCTTTGGAAAGGCGCAGGACGGCGAGAGAAGCGCGCGGACTGGCCCCCAGGTACAGGTCGGGGTGGGTGCGGGTACGGTGCACCAGATCGGCGATGTAGTCCAGCAGCTCGTCGCGGATGTAGATGCTTTCCACTACGGCGCGGTACTCAGCTACCTGGTCGCGGGAGAGCACGGGTTGTACGTCCTGCACCTGCCGCTGCCGGAAATCGCTGCGGAACCGATAGAGGATGTCGCGTTCCTCCTGTTGGTCGGGGTAGTCGACGACTATGCGCAGCAGGAAGCGGTCCAGCTGGGCTTCGGGCAGGCGGTAGGTGCCCTCCTGCTCGATCGGGTTCTGGGTGGCGATCACGAAGAAGGGGTCGGGCAGCGAGTGGGTCACACCGTCTACGGTCACCTGCTGCTCGGCCATCACTTCGAAGAGGGCGGCCTGGGTTTTGGCGGGCGCGCGGTTGATCTCGTCGATCAGCACCAGGTTACCGAAGATGGGCCCGCGGTTGAAATCGAAGCGGCCGGCATTCAGCACGGTGGTGCCGGTGACGTCGCTGGGCATCAGGTCGGGGGTGAACCGGATGCGGCGGTAGGTGGCGTCAATGGTCTTGGCGATCAGCCGGGCGGTCAGGGTTTTGGCGATCCCGGGTACGCCCTCGACCAGCACGTGGCCGCCCGCCAGCAGGCTGACAATGAGCAGGTCGATGAGGTCGCGCTGGCCGACGATGAGCTTACCCACTTCCCGCCGGATGGCCTCGGCCGCGTCGCGGAGTCCGTCGAGCTGCACGCGGTCTAAGTCGGGGGCGGGGTCGCGGGTGCTGGGGTCTTCCATAGGGCAATGTCCAAAGGTAACGGTACCCGCTCACTCGGGCGTACCTCAGGCCGGCTCGCTGATCCGCAGGGGCATGGCCTCCACGATACCCGTAAAGCGGGTGGGGTAGCGGACGGCGAAGGCCGGCGCATGGGTGTGGAAGAGCGTAAGGGTGATGGCCGTCAGGTCCAGGTCCTCGAGCCCGATGAAGCCTTTGAGGGCCTGCTCGGAGAAGCCGGAGAGTTGCTCCACCTCCGCGTAGTCGAGACCGTGGGCGGCCAGGGCATCCCGGATCTGCGGGTCCGCGTAGAAGAGCGCCCGCGCGTATTCGTAGAAACCGAGCTGCAGGTACTTATCGGGCTCGATCACGGAGCGCACGAAGTATTTAATGGTCCAGATGATCACGCCGTCCTCCTCGTAGAGCTCCGAGGCGTGCAGCACCTCGTGCTCCGGGGTAGGGAACTGGTGGGGGTAGAAGATGACGTTCTCGAAGGCGGGCACCAGAAATTCCTCGCGGTAAAAGGTGATCGTAGCGGCCGAGGCGGCGACCATCAGGCGCACGTCGGCGGGAATACTTTCGATGGCCATCCCCTGGAAGTCGGTGGCTTCCCGGATGAGGAAGGCGCGGCGGCGGAAGTCCCGCTTCCCCTCCAGGTCGAGGGCGCGGTAGAGGGGGAAGCGTTCCAGCAGGGGGGCCATCTCGGTGGAGAGGTCCGGCGGATTGCGTTTCCAGTACCACCACCGCAACTGGGGGGCGAGCGTGTAGGCACCGGCCGCCGCCAGGGCGGGCAGGAGCAGGAGTTCGGATTGCACGTCGCCCGTTTTCCAGGTCAGCACTGCTCCAAGCAGGATCAGGCAGAGAGCGGCGAGGTAGATGGCGCGGACGGGATCCATGGATAAAAACGGGTAACTGAGCGAGTGTTGGGAATGCGCTTGGTAGAAAAACGAACGCCCCGTGCGAAAGGATGCTTAATATCCGAGGAAAATCCGGTATCTTATACACGATAAGCCCAAGGAGCCGCTAATCTCTTCTCCTATGATGAATGAAGCCGTGCGGACCATCATGACGACCGAGGTCGTCACCGCCCACCCCCAACAGACCGTCGCGGAAGTGGCGTGGATGCTACTGCGTGAGCAACTCCAGCAACTCCCCGTCGTGGACGAGGAGGGCAAACTGCTGGGCCTGATCACCTCCTACGATATGTGGCGCGACGGGCGCGAAAACCCCGGAAGCGAGTCGAGGCGCGTAAGCGAGGTGATGAACACCCACCTGGTCAAGCTCTCCCCGCTGGACAAAGTCGGTACCGCCGCCGAACTCTTCATGGACCGCCGCTTCAAGACCATCCCCGTCGTCAACCGGGAGGGTAAGCTGCGCGGCGTGATCACCGCCTTCGACGTGATCCGCTACACCCTCAAGAAGGAATACCGGGAGCCGATCCTGTACCGCGAGGTCCTGCTCTGAGCCGAAACGGGTGCCTGGGGGCTAAAATCCGGGATCAATTTTCATTTTTTGCTCGTGCCGGGCACTAAACCCTTAGCAGGGTCAGTTCCTGGTTCACCTTCACGCACAAACGTGTTACCCCCTCTATCTGCCATCAGGCCGGACGGTCCGGAGCAGCAAATTGGGCGTGGCACTCCCCTCGTCCCAAAAATGTGCACTATTCAGCAACTGTACTATAGCTAGTTTCCGCTCCTTGACCTTTGTTTGGCGATTGGGCCGGTCCGTTGATACCGGTCCGATCGCCGCATGGGTCCAATTCTTTCCCCTCCATCCTGGTGAGCCTCCCGCGGCAATTCGCGTAGCTTAGGGCATTGCTTCACGCTATGCCCATTCGCTATGTCCTACCGGATCTTCGGCTCCCTGCTCCTGCTCCTGTTCTCCGGCACCTGCGCCCGCGCCCAGGCCGTTTTCTCCGTCCTGCTCCCCGAGTCACTGGCCGACAGTGCCCTCGACGGCCGGCTGCTGCTCATGCTATCGGCGGTGGAGGGCGGTGAGCCCCGCTTCCTGATCTCCGACGGACCCGAGACCCAGCTCCTCTTCGGCCGCAACGTGGAGGGCTGGCGACCCGGCACCCCGCAACTGGTCGACGCCACCGCCACCGGCTACCCCATCGCCTCCCTCGCGGAATTGCCCGACGGCACCTACGAGGCCCAGGCCCTGCTGCACCGCTACGAGACCTTCCAACGCGCCGACGGCCACACCGTCAAACTGCCCATGGACCGCGGTGAGGGCCAGCAGTGGAACCGCGCCCCCGGCAACCTGATCAGCACCCCCGTGGAGGTGACCGTCACCGACGGCCGCGCCGGCCCGATCGAACTGGCCTTCGACCAGGCCATCCCGGAGATCGAGGCGCCGGAGGATACCGACTATTTGAAGCACATCCGGATCCGCTCCCAGCTGCTCAGCGACTTCTGGGGCCGCGACATGTACCTCGGTGCCCACGTGCTGCTGCCCGAAGGCTGGGCCGACCACCCCGACGTGAAGTACCCCCTGGCGGTCATGCACGGCCACTTCCCGGCCGACTTCGGCGGCTGGCGCACCACCCCCCCGGATACCACCCAGCCCTGTGAGTACAACGCCCGCTTCGGACTGGATTGCTACAACCGGACCGTGGAACAGGAGGCCTACGACTTCTACCGGATGTGGACGGGCCCGGACTTTCCCCGCGTCATCGCCATCGAGATCCAGCACGCCAACCCGTACTACGACGACAGCTACGCCGTCAACTCCGAGAACCTGGGTCCCTACGGCGACGCCATCACCTACGAACTGATCCCGGAGATCGAGCGGCAGTTCCGCGGGATCGGCGAGGGTTGGGCCCGCTTCATGTACGGCGGCAGCACCGGCGGCTGGGAGGCCCTGGCCGTGCAGGTCAAGTACCCCGACGACTACGGCACCTGCTACGCGGCCTGTCCCGATCCCATCGACTTCCGGGCCTACACCACCGTCAATCTCTACGAAGACGCCAACGCCTACTACCTCGACAGCCGCTTCAAGCGCACCGAGCGGCCCGGCCACCGCGACAGTCTCGGCCACGTATCCAGCACGGTACGCGAGATGAACCAGCACGAGCTGGCCCTCGGCGACCACAGCCGCAGCGGCCAGCAGTTCGATATCTGGGAAGCGGTGTACAGTCCCGTGGGGCCCGACGGCTACCCACAGCGCATCTGGGACAAGGCCTCCGGGCAGATCGACCCCGCCGTCGCCGAATACTGGCGCGACAACTATGACCTCACCCACATTCT
>JBGTHX010000125.1:0-18519 GCA_041746055.1 Lewinella sp.
GAGGGCGCCGCTCAGGATGTGTTCTGCCGCCGCAGCACCGGCGAGCAGATGGTCGGACCGGTCTGGCCCCCGAAGTGCGTCTGGCCGGACTATACTAATCCACGGGTGCGGGACTGGTGGGGCAAGCTCTACCGGGAACTCTACGTGGAACAGGGCGTGAGCGGGTTTTGGAACGACATGAACGAGCCGGCGATGTTCAAGGTGAACGCGCTCACTTTTCCCGGCGACGTACGGCACGACTACGACGGTCTTACCGGCGATCACCACAAGGCCCACAACATCTACGGCATGCAGATGGCCCGTGCGACCCACGAGGGCCTGCGCGCGCTACTCCCGGAGAAACGCCCCTTCCTGCTGGCGCGTGCCAGTTACAGTGGCGGGCAGCGCTTCGCATCGCTCTGGACCGGGGACAATATCGCCAGCTGGGAGCACCTGGCACTGGCCAACCGGCAGTGCCTGCGGTTGTCGATCAGCGGCTACAGTTTTGTCGGTACGGATATCGGCGGATTCGTGGATGACCCCAGCCCGGAATTGCTGACCCGGTGGCTGCAACTCGCCGTGTTCCACCCCCTGATGCGCGTGCACAGCATGGGCAACAACACCGACGGAGCCGCCGAAGTGGAAGCCGAAGAGGTGAAGGTCGCGGAGCAGGACCACCGGCAGGATCAGGAGCCGTGGGTGCACGGCGGCGAGCATACGGCGCGAAATCGCCGCGCGATCGAATTGCGGTATCAACTGCTCCCTTACCTCTACACCGCCTTTCGGGAGCACTGCGTCAGTGGGCTACCCGTGCTACGGAACCTGTTCTTCTACGACCAGCGCGATCCGAACTGCCGCAAGTATGCGGACCAGTTTCTCGCCGGGCCGGACCTGCTGGTGTGCCCCGTCACCGAGCCCGGAATAAAATCGCTGAGCGTCTACCTGCCGGCCGGACGGTGGTACAGCTACTGGACGGGCAAATCATACACCGGCGGCAAGGCGCTGCGGGTGAGACTACGACCCGACCACCTGCCCATATTCGTACGCGCCGGAGCGGTAATACCCACCGTTCCGACGGTGCAGAGCACTGCCGAACTCACGGACGTCACGGAGGTGAACCTGAAAATCTACCTCGATCCGACCGGCTCCGGAAATTTGTATTGGGATTCCGGCGAAGGTTACGGTTACGCGCGGGGCGAGTACAGCCAGCGCCACTATGACCTGGAGGTGGAAGATGGTCGGATCACGCTGCGGCAGGCGGCGTCCGGGAATTATGCCGGAGGCTTTGCAACAGCGCGTCTGAATTTTTACGGTCTGGAAACCCGTCCGGAAGGCGTTGCCGTGGACGGAGAAGCACATCCCTCCGGACTAGCATTCGACCGGAAGGCCCCTTCGGTGGTTGTTCCCTTTAACTTTAAGGAGGTAGTGATCGGGTAGCCCGCCACTGCCTGCGGCAAACAGCACCCCATGTTTACAGGAATAATAGAGACGACCGGCCGCATTACCGGTATCCGGCGTGACCGCGAGAATATCGACTTCATGATTGAGAGCGGACTGAGCAGTGAGCTCAAGATCGACCAGAGCCTGGCCCACGATGGCGTTTGCCTGACGGTGGTCGGTCTCGGGAATGGAACCCATACGGTGACGGCGGTGCAGGAAACCTTAGACCGGACCCGGCTGGGAGACTGGCAGACCGGGGACACGGTCAACCTGGAGCGGGCGATGGTAGCGGGGGCGCGGCTGGATGGCCACATCGTACAGGGTCACGTGGACACCGTGGGCGAATGCCTGGAAGTAACCGAAAGCGGCGGCAGCTGGTACTACCGCTTTCGGTACGGCAGCAATGACCTGCTGGTCGACAAGGGAAGCGTCTGTATCAACGGGGTGAGCCTGACGGTGGTGAGCCCGGACGAGGACAGCTTCCGGGTAGCAATCATTCCCTACACCCACGACCACACCAACTTCGCCCAACTGCGGGCAGGTGACCGGGTAAACCTGGAATTTGACATAATTGGCAAGTATATCGCCCGGCAGATGCACGCTTACCGGACAATTGGCGGAGTAAAGTCTTAAAATTCGCTGTTGGGACAATAATCGCGCGAGGGCCCGGAACAAATGCCGGGCTTAATCGATACATTCGGGAACCCAAATCACGCGATCCATGATGAAGACCATACTAATTGTTCTGGCAGCCCTGCTGCTACCCGCCCTTGGCCAGGCGCAAAAGTCCGCCGACCTGACTTCCGGCCCCCAACTTAAATTGCAGAAACCGGCCGCGGCTGCCAGCAAAGCTGTGGTGGACACCCTGTTCCCCGATATCCTGCTCGATACCTGCTCCCAGACGGTAACCGCTTACGGCATCAGCCAGTCAATCGGCGGGTTCGTGATCGGAAGCAATGACTACGGTGACCTGATAAAGGTGCAGCGGATCGTAGCCAACACCGACGAACCCTTCGTGGTAACGGGCATGGTGGTAGCATTCGCCGGCTACGACCAGGGCATCGAGGATACTCACCTCCGGGCCGTGGTATATAACGACCTGAATGCCGACAGCACCTTCGGAGACTTCCTGGGGGCCAGTGATTCGGTTCGCGTGGGCGACGTGGCGCTTCCTTCCAACCAGCAATTGGGCTTCACGGAATTCAAGTTTTCCACCCCCGTTCTGGTGGAGAACGATTCTTTCTTCATCGGCATCGATTTCAGCGACACCTACACCGGGAGCGAGGAATCCTATATCGGTTTGTTCCACACCCGGGATACTTGCGGTGATGGACGCAACGTATACGAAAGCTACATCGACATTGCCGAGGATACGATCTACTCCTCCGTGTTCGAGAACTGGGAAGGCCTCAACGTTGAAATCTTCATGCTGGTCGCTACCGACACGGACATCAATACCTCCGTGCGCCAGCCGGTTGCGGACTACTCCGCCTCGGTGAGCCCCAACCCCACCGCCGGGCGTACCCTCATCCGCTTTACCGCTGACGACCCGACTGCGCGCTATGCCACTACCCTTACCGACCTGACCGGGCGGCAGCTACGTCAGCAGGTACTGGACCGACCGTCGTATCAGGCACAGGTGGAATGGAGTCTAAATGATCTACCCGCCGGGATTTATCTCTTCCACATCGACGGCCCCCGCGGCCGACAGTCGGGGAAGGTTATCGTGAGGTAGCCAAGCCTACAGATCGAGGAGCCCCCCGGGGAGGTCCATGATCAGTAAACCGTCTTCATTCCTGATTTCACGGATCAAATCTTCGTGAAGGGGAATGTAGACGGTTTTTTCGTGGTGGGTGATCTCCGCGAGGTAGTGTTCCGGCAGGTCGACGATGCCGACGACCGGACCCAGCTCGGGATAGCCTTCGGCACGGATCAGGTAGCCCATAAGATGATCCCAGGGCGTGACCGCTTCCTCCGCTACGGCGGTCACCTCGGAGACGGGCAGCAGTACCGGCTTGTTGGAGAGCAGCATCACCTGCTCGCGGGTATCGAAGCGTTCGAGCTTGACGGTGAGCTTGCCACCTTGCCGGAAATGCTCCACGAAATAGGGTACCGGCCGCTCGCCGATCAGTACGGCTCTCGCCAGCAGGAGGTCGTCCTCATAGACTTCGTCCACGTGGAGACTAAGCTCTCCCCGAATGCCGTGGGGCCGGCCGGTGGTTCCGATCTGTACGAGTTCCATGCCCGGCAAAGATACGGTACCGGACCACCGGGTTGGGTGTAGAGCTACCTGGTTTCCACTACCGGGGCGGGACCGCCGGTGTCGGCTACCAGGGCCTGCAAATCGACCCGTCCGCGTAACTGCCCTATTTGACCGAGCTTGCGCTCCGCCATTCCCCGGCCGGCGCGGGCGCAGTCCGGCCAGTCGTAGTCTCCAAGCCACGCCGCCAGAAAGCCAGACCAAAAGGCATCACCCGCTCCCGTAGTGTCCTGCACCTCCACGGCCCGTGTCGCCAGCGAGAAGCGGCCGGAGGGGGAGGAAACGTAGCATCCCCGTTCACCGAGCGTCAGGCAGACCACCCCGGCACCCAGCGCATGAATGCGGTCCACGGCCCTGGCGGGATCGCCAACCGGGTCGCCGAAAAGCCGTTCGTAATCCACGTCGCTGAATTTAGCCATGGACTGCCCGGCCACGCCCCCCGGGGTGAGGTAATCGGCCATGGTCCGTCTGGCCTCGGCACGGTCCGGCCAGATCTTGGAGGCGTAGTTGGCATCGATACTAACGCGCGCCCCACGGCCGGCTACTGATGCCGCCATCTCCAGCAGGGTTGACCGGGCGGGATCTCGACTGAGGGCAAAGGCGGTCGTATGAAATAGTTCGCATTGGTCGAGCCAGGCCGCGGGAACCTGTTCCGGCACGATGGCCGCGTCTGCCGAGCGATAGGGTTCGAAATCACTCACCTCTCTCGATTTAGTCACGAGGATGAGGGAACTGGGCAGGTCCACCCGACGGATGGCGCGGGGATCCACACCGCGGTCCGCAATGTCTTCCAGCATGAGGTCACCGGCATCGTCCCGACCGACGGTGGCCGCCAGGCCGGCCGGGTAGCCCAGCAGCGATAGGTTGGCGGCTAGGTTGGCGGGGCTTCCGCCCACGAAGCGCCGGTACGTATTCGCGGAACGGAAGTCAGCGGCATACTCGGTACTGATGAGATCGATCAGCAATTCACCCGCGCAGAGGATCCTCGGTGTGTTCATACGGGGGGAAGATACGCGCGTCCGGGAATTGTAAATCACGTCGTGCCGCGCCACTTCGCGGCTTCGGCGGAAGGCTCCCGGCAGTTACCTTTACGGTATGACAGAAAGCGAGGTACAGCTCATCTCGGTGGAGGAGGTAATCAAGGCCCGTCACCTCCTGCGCGGTATCGCGCTCGAGACGCCGCTCATGCGGAGCACCCGCCTGAGCAAATTGTATAATGCGGAAATCTACCTCAAGCGGGAGGACCTGCAGGAAGTACGAAGCTACAAGATCCGGGGGAGCTACAACAAGATGGCCTCCCTCAGCCAGGAAGAGCGGGACCGCGGCGTGGTCTGCGCCAGCGCGGGCAACCACGCCCAGGGACTGGCCTACGCCTGCAATGCCATGAAGGTGAAGGGGGTGATCTTCATGCCCGTCGTGACGCCTTCGCAGAAAATCCGCAAGGTGCGGATGTTCGGCGGCGATTACGTGGAAGTGGTGCTGATCGGTGACACCTACGACGATGCTTACTCAGAGTCCATTCGCGTAGCGCAGGAGCGGGGGCTTACCTACGTGCATCCCTTCGACGATCCGAAAACGATCGCCGGACAGGGCACGGTAGGCCTGGAGATCCTCGACGCGGCCACCCGCAAGATCGATATGGTCGTCATGGCCGTCGGTGGAGGCGGACTGAGTGCCGGGATTGGCAGCGTGTTCCGGCAGCTGAGCCCGGATACCAAACTGATCGGGGTGGAACCCACCGGTGCTCCGGCCATGTACGAAAGCCTCAAAGCAGGACACGTCGTGAGCCTGGATACCATTGACAGCTTTGTGGACGGGGCGGCGGTGCGGCGGGTCGGGAAATTCAACTTCCCCATCGTGCGGGATACGATCGACAGAATCGAGCTGGTCGACGAAGGAAAAGTATGCGGCGTGATGCTGGACCTTTACAACGAGGACGGCCTGGTGGTGGAGCCGGCCGGCGCCTTGTCGATCGCGGTACTGGACCAGTTGGGTGACATCAGCGGCAAGTTTGTAGTGTGCGTGGTGAGTGGAGGAAACAACGACATCACCCGTACGCCGGAGATCCAGGAGCGGGCGCTGATGTACGCGGGACTGAAGCACTACTTCATCGTGGAATTCCCGCAACGATCCGGCGCCCTGCGCGACTTCCTGGATGTACTGGGGCCTAACGATGACATCACCCACTTCGAGTACACAAAGAAGCACAACCGGGCGATGGGCCCCGCGCTGGTAGGCATTCAACTTGGCAGCCGCACCGACTTCGAACAGTTGCTGCAGCGCATGGACGGCCGCAAACTCCGCTACGAGCACCTGAATGATCAGCCCATCCTTTTTGAAATGCTGATCTGACATTCCCAACATTTCGTTTACTTTGGGCCGCTCATCTATCCCGCCACCCTTGCTAGAAAATTTAAAACTCATCTCGGCCGGTGCCGGCAGCGGAAAAACCTACCGCCTGACCGAAGAAATGACCCGGCTGCTGACCTCGCAGGCCGTACGTCCCACCGGCATCATCGCTACCACCTTCACCAAGCGCGCCGCGGCCGAACTCAAGGAGCGGGTTCGCGTAGCACTGCTACGGAAGGGCATGACGCGGGAAGCGAATGAGCTGGGCAACGCACTGATCGGCACCGTCCACGGGCTCGGCGTCAAACTCCTCCGGCGGTTCGCATACGAGGCGGGAGTAAGTCCGAAAGTGGACATTATAGCCGACGGAGACGGTCAGCGGCTGTTTAACCTCAGCATGGCCGCCGTCATCACCCTGGAAGAGATCCACCGGATTGAGACACTGTGCGTGCGCCTGAGCCTAAGCAGCGGCAACGACAAGTACAACTGGCGGGGTGACGTGCTCAACCTGGTGGAGGTTATCCGGGGAAATAACTTTTCCCCCGAAGACATCGCCAAGAGCAAGGTAAAAAGCTGGGAAACGCTGGCGGCCTATCTTCCTCCGGTCTCCGAATCCCTCACGCTGGAGCAGTTCAACACCCGAGTGGAAAGGCTCCTGAAGGAAACCCGGCAACAGCTGCTCGACAATGAGCGGGACGGCACGAAGAAGACCGACGGTGCGGCCCAGACGCTGCGTACCCTCCTGCGGCAACTCAAGGAGCAGGACGGTCTGCCGTGGGCGGACTACGCCAGGCTGGCGAAAGGGGAAACGATGGTCGGTGCCAAGAGCCGGGACCTGATCACTGACCTGGCAGAACTGGCCGCCCGTCACACCGAGCTCTCCGCCTTTCAGGATGACCTAAAATCCTACCAGGACCTGCTTTTCGACTTCGCGGCAGCCGCCATCCGGGAATACGACGACTACAAAAAAAGCCGGGGCCGGATCGACTATACCGACATGGAGGTGCTGGTCCTCGAACTCCTCGACCACGAGAGCGTACAGTCTACCCTCCGCCGGGAGCTCGACTTGCTGCTGGTCGACGAATTTCAGGATACCTCGCCGATCCAGCTGGCGATTTTCCTGCGGCTGAGTGAACTCGCCAAACAGAGTATCTGGGTCGGCGACCCTAAGCAATCCATCTATGGATTTCGCGGAGCGGAGCCCCGGCTGATGGCCGCCGTGATGCGGGCCAACGGTCCGATAAACCCGGAAAATATCCAGCGACAAAGCTGGCGTAGCCGGGAAGAACTGGTATTTGCCTGCAACAGCCTTTTCGTATCCGCCTTTCCGGAGTTCCGGCCGGAAGAAGTCAGTCTGGAGCCGGTCCGGCTGCGGGCGGGAGGCCGCTTCAATCCTGCCGAAAGCGAGGAGCTAGCCAACCGCGGTGCCCTCCTGCACTGGCACTTCGAAGTGGAGGAAGGAGGCCGCTACGCCGCCGAGTTCCTGCGGGATGCGGTGGCCAAGGCCATCCGCGAGCTGTTGGCCAATCCGCCGCTTATTCTTCCGAAGGGAGAAAGTCAGGAACGAAGGCTGAACGGAGGGGACATTGCCGTACTCTGCCGCTCCAATTATACCTGTTCGGAGCTGGCCGATTCCCTGGCCAAACAGGGCATACCGGCCGCACTGGCGCGCAAGGGGCTGCTGGACACTGCGGAGGCGATCTACTTGCTCGCCTGCCTACGGTATATGCTCAATCCCGCCGATACCCTCTCCGTTGCGGAAATCATGTTATTCGGTGCGCGGGAAGACCTGCCCGGTATCATCGACCGCCGCCTCGAATGGCTTGCGCGCGAAGAGCAGCCCGAGGGATGGGGAAAGGATAACGTGGTCATCAAACAGCTCGACAAGCTCCGCAGCATCACGCCGGAACACTCCACCAGCGAAATGCTCAACATCATTCTCGAGCAGCTGGAGGTACGCCGTACGATCGTAGCCTGGGGTGACGGTGAGCAACGGCTCAGCAACCTGGATGAGATCCGCCGGCTGTCCGTAGCCTACGAAGATCACTGCCACCACCAGCGCTCCGCCGCCTCACTGGGAGGCTTTCTGCTGTACCTCGACCATTTCCGGCGGGAGGGGAAGGACGAACAGGGGACCGGCACCCGGTCGGAAGCAGTCAACGTGCTTACCTACCACCGGAGCAAAGGATTGGAATGGCCGCTCGTGGTCTGCTACGATCTCGACCAGGGCCTGCGCGCGGGCGTTTGGGGAAGATCGGTAGTGCCCGACGACCCCGGCAGCGACGTGGATCTGTCTGACCCACTGGCCCATCGCTGGCTCCGGTACTGGGTCAATCCGTACGGGAAACTCAGCACGGGTATTCCCCTGCTCGATACGCTCGCGGAAAGCGAGTGGCAGGAGCGGGCCACCGCCGAAGCCCTGGCGGAAGAGGCCCGGTTGCTCTACGTCGGCATGACGCGGGCCAGGGATTACCTGGTGCTGCCCACCGGCCGGCGGGGGTCGCCCTGGCTGGACCGGGTGTACGCCCGCGGAGGAAACGTGACCACGGTACTGGTTCCGGACACCACCGATACCCCCTTCACGTGGACCGACGTCGACATCAACAAAACGTGCCAGAGCTGGACGGAGCCCCGGCAACAGCCCGCGTATGAGATGACGCATCACCCCGTCCCGTTCCTGTCACGCGACCGCAGCGGACGGCAGGATTACGGAAGTCTTTTCGTGGACGAGGATTATTTTCTTCAACGCTCCGGAAGCGTGGCCCCCGGCCAAACCGTTACCTATGCCTCACTCAACGAGCCCGAACCCGCTACGGACCTGCGTGCCTACGCCCGCTGCATAGCCCACCTGCAGAGCGGTGATCCGGGTGAAGAAGCGGACGAAGCCTACCGCCGGGAGCTGGCCAGCAGACTGCTGGAGGACTTCCATCCAGGGGGAGATCCCGATCCGGCCGAACTGCTCCTGGCCTCGTCGGCGTTCCGGTCACTGCTCGATGCCAACTGGCCAGAGGCGGTATTCACTACCCGCTTCCCGGTGCGAGGCGTTTCTGACAACCGCCGCTATACCGGGCAGGCAGACTGGCTCGGTCGCTTTCCGGACGGCAGCGCCATACTGATCCATGACGTTTTCATGCCGCCGAAGCAATTTCAGCAACAAAGTCAACTCAAGCTCGGCGAAATAGCCCTGCAGGCCACGCTACTTGAAGCCTCTCTGGGCCACCCGGTCATTGGTTGTTACCTGCATTTTCCGGCCGAGGGGAAAATCACCGAGGTAACGCGATGAGGATCCTGCTGCTAGCCGCGACTCGGGGGGAATTGTCCCCTACCCTGACCTGGCTGCGGGAGGGGTGCCAACGCAGCGAGCGCAGCGTGCTCGTATTTCCTAACTGCGATATTGAGGTGGCCTTTACCGGGATGGGGCCGGTACGGACCGCCTTTGTCCTGGGCCAGTTGCTGATGGAGGATGAACGTCCCCACCTCGCTATACAGGCGGGCATCGCGGGTGCCTACGATCGAAACATTCCCCTAGGGGGCGTAGTGAATGTGGTCGCCGACCGCTTTCTGGATGAGGGGGCCGAAGAACGGGACGGGAGTCTGCTCGGACTGCCAGACATCGGTTTCCCCTATATGGCCCCCTTCGGACCGGAGGGATGGTTGCGGCCCGGGGGTACCGGCTCGGTACTACCCTTTCCCACCGTCGTCGGGGGTACGGTAAGCCGCGCCACCGGGGCAGCGCCTACGGTAGCCCGCATCCGTTCCCACTTTCCGGAGGTACAGGTAGAAAGCATGGAGGGTGCGGCCTTCTTCTACGCAGGGATGTCCGCCGGCGTCGAAACGCTGCAGCTGCGCGCCATCAGCAATTACGTGGAGCCCCGCAACCGGAAGGTATGGAAGCTGGCCGAAGCGGTTTCCGCCCTCGATGGGGCGCTCAGGAAAGTACTCGGTCCCTTCCTGACCTGATTAGTTTTTCATTTCCACCTTGGCGGTGGGACCCATCATTTCGTTTCTCAGCGCGGTTTGCCGGGCCACGTTGCGTGCCGTGTCGAGCCACGCCTTGCGGGTGACCTCGTCTTCCCGGTTCAAAATGGCGGGCTGCCCGGAATCGCCTCCCTCGCGGATCGATTGGACCAGAGGGATCTGCCCCAGCAACATACTGTTGCTCTTTTTAGCCAGCGTCTTTCCGCCGCCCTGTCCGAAGATGTAATACTTGTGATCCGGTAACTCGGCGGGCGTGAAATAAGCCATATTCTCGACCACGCCCAGCACGGGTACCTGCACGTCGGGGAGGAAGAACATATTCATGGCCTTGATCGCATCCGCCAGCGCCACTTCCTGTGGCGTGGTGACTAGTACAACGCCCGTAACGCTCACGGTCTGCACCAGGGAGAGCTGCACGTCACCCGTACCGGGTGGCAGATCGACGATGAGGAAGTCCAGGGGCGGCCAGATCGTCTCCTCGATGAATTGGCGGATGATGCCCGCCAGACGGGGACCCCGAAGCACCACGGCCTGTTCCGCATCCACGACGAATCCGGTGCTCATCACCGGGAGACCATACGCGTACAGCGGCTTGATCTTCGGTTTACCGTAGACCTTTTCGACCGGGGGGCGCTGTCCCTGCAGACCCAGCATGGTGGGGGCCGAGGGTCCGTATACGTCCGCATCCAGCAGGCCTACGGTGGCACCGAGTTCCTGCAGTCCGAGCGCCAGATTGACCGCGACTGTACTCTTGCCTACGCCACCCTTACCGCTGGCGACGGCAATGATATTGCGGATGTGGGGCAGTGGATTCTCCTTCGCTGGGCCGCCAGTTTTGCCGGCGCCCGGGGTGGTCCCCGGTTGCTGCATGTGGACGTGAACGTTCGCGTTGGGGTACACAGAGAGGATAGCTTCCTGGCACGCGAAATTCATCTGCTGCTTATAATTGTCGTCGAGCTTGGGCAGCTGCAGGGTGAAGGATACGTCGTTGTCCTCCGCTTTCAGGTGAAGGACCATGTTGGCCGTGATGATGTCCTGCCCGGTCTTGGGATCCATGACCGTGGCAAGCGCCGCGGCGATTTTACTGATTTCCATGCTGGATTATAAGTCTACGATTGTGACGCCCTCCCCACCCTGTTCCCGGGGCGGCGTGCTGAGGCTGAAGTCCTGGTTATATTCCTTGAGTTTCTGGCGGACGGCCCGTTTGAGTGCGCCGCTACCCTTGCCGTGCACAATCCGCAGCTGGCTGGCATTCGACATCAGCGCCTGGTCCACGAAGGCCTGGGTAGTGTTCAGCACCTCCTCGTAGCGCATTCCGCGCACGTCCAGCTTGTTGCTAAAGGAGGCCACTCCGGCGACATCGCTCAGTACGCTCCGTTCCTTCCGGAGGGGCATCGGGTCGTCCGCCCGCTCGAGGTAACGTAGGTTGGCGGTCAGCCTCAGATCACCTACGATCAGGATAGCGCGC
The DNA here is from genome assembly GCA_041746055.1 of Lewinella sp. Taxonomy (GTDB): domain Bacteria; phylum Bacteroidota; class Bacteroidia; order Chitinophagales; family Saprospiraceae; genus Neolewinella. Next base: position 11,475 of record JBGTHX010000125.1, read on the forward strand.
TTTTTATCAATGCTCTCGATCGTACCGGCGGCTCCCCCCGTACGCAACTTGACGTAGTCACCGGCCGCGAAGGTGCGCCTCCCCGCCTTGTCCCCGCGGGGCTGGTAGTAGATGTTTTCCCGCAGGTCGGTAACCTGCTCGCTGATCTTTTCCCGCTCTTCCCGGAGTTCGCGGGCCTTTTCCTTGGCTTCGTCAATCTTCTTTTCCTCGCGCAGGGTCCGGATCAGGTTTTCCATTTCCTTGTTGTACTTGGCGGTTTCCGCGAGCGACTGCTCCTTGGCCTCGAGTTTGAGCCGCTTGCGTCTTACCTCCATGTCCCGGTGCAGCTCCTCGTACGTCCGGGTGAGGGCGTCGAGGGTCTTCTGCTTTTGCTCCAGGTTGGCGAGTTGCTCCTCGACTTCCTGCTTTTCCCGCTGGAGATCCACGAGCAACTGATCTACCGCCCGCTCGTTCTTCCCCGCGCGCCGCCGCGCGTAGTCGAGGGCGTCCGCGGGCAGTCCGCTCTTCTGGGCGATTTCGAAGGCGTAGCTGGAGCCGGGGCGTCCTACGTTGAGCTCGTAGGTCGGGCTCAGCGTATCCTTATCGAAGTTCATGCCGCCGTTTATGATCCCCGAGGTCTTGTAGGCGTAGATCTTGAGGTTGCTGTAGTGGGTGGTGATCACCCCCGTAGCCTGCCGGGCGTTGAGGCCCTCGAGTATTCCTTCCGCGATGGCACCTCCCAGCGCGGGGTCGGTACCGGCTCCGAATTCGTCGATCAGTACCAGGGTATGCGCATCGGCGGACTCCAGGAAGCGGCGGGCATTTTGCAACCGACTGCTGTAGGTGGAGAGATCATCCTCGATACTTTGCTGATCCCCGATATCGCTGAAGACCCGGTGGAAGATCCCCAGCTCCGAACCCTCATCCATGGTCACCAGCATGCCGCTCTGGGCCATGAGCTGGAGCAATCCGACGGATTTCATCGAGATCGACTTTCCCCCGGCATTGGGTCCGGATAGCATCAGCAGCCGGTTCTTGCCCCGAAGTTTCAGGTCGAAGGGCACGGTCTTGCGACCGTGAGCCTTATTCTTCAGGTAAAGGAGGGGATGCCGGCCCTGCCGGATTAGGATGCCGGGGCGGGGATCCATTTTGGGTCGCTCCGCTTTCATTTGCCGGGCCAGGGTGGCTTTGGCCTGCACCAGATCGAAATAGGCGATCAGGTCACGGTAGGCCACCATGTGGTCTACGTAGGGACGGAGCTCCGCGCTCAGTTCTCGCAGGATCCGGAAGATTTCGCGCCGCTCCTCCTGTTGTAGATCGAAGATATCGTTGTTGATGCCGATCACCTCGTCCGGCTCGATGTAGGCCGTCTTGCCGGTTGCGGATTCATCGTGAATGATGCCCCGGATCTGTCGCTTGTGCTCGCTGGGCACGGACAATACCCGCCTGCCGTTCCGGAAGCTCTCCACGGTGTCCGACAGGTAGCTGGCCCTACGGTACTTTTCGATCACCGACCGGAAGGCCTTCTCCACTTCCCGCTGCTTACTGCCGATCAGCCGACGGATGCGGCTGAGATCATCGGAGGCATCGGAGCGGATGTTTCCATCCGCGTCGATGACCGCTTCGATGGAGGCGGATAATTCGGGCATATACTCCACCTGCCGCACTACGGCGAACAGGACGGGAAAATGGGTCTGACGCGACGTGTTCCCAAAAAAGGTGAACAGCTGTTTAGCCTGTAGCAGCAGGACGTTGAGCTTCGCCAGCCCGGACTCAACCAATGCATAACCCTCCACGCGCAGGGCGCGCAATTCCTCGTCGACCTCGTCGTAACCGCTGATCGCGATCATATTACGCTCATCGGTGCCCTGCCGGAACTCCAGGACCTCGTCGAGCATGCGGTTGACCGCAGCGATCTCGGTGGAAGGCAACAACCCCCGGGCGTAACTGCGGCCAAGGTCGCCCTGGCACTGCCGCTCCAGCAGGGCCAGCACCTTATCAAATTCCAGTTTTTCCAGGGTATCCGCGGGGAGTAAGTGCATATATAACTCGAAAATGTAGGAGGTAAACGGACGGCCGCGGCGTATAGTTGGTTGGTTGCGGGCTAGTCTTCCCGCTGCCGGTTCTTGGGTCGCGGACGGCTCCACTCCTCCCGCTGGGCAAAGGTGACGACGTTCTTGATGAGGCCGACGAGGCTCAGAAATACGAGATAGCCCACCGTCACCACGAGGTAGATCCACTGGTAACTTCCGGCTTCCGAGATCTTTAGCCCGCTGAATGCCCAGGCCAGCAGACCAGCACCGAGAGCAAGTCCCATGAAGCTGTACATGCTGCGCCCCCAGTACTTGGCCGTGTTTTCCGCCGAGGCGCTCAGCACCGCGTTGAAGAGGGCGAAGAACAGCATGAAACTCGCGGCGCAGAGCCAGGGAAAGCGGTTGCTTACGCCGACAGTATCGGTACCCCGGACCATCACCGCGAATACGTCGATAATGAAGACCATTCCCAGCACCACGGCCGCCTGCAGCATGGGATCTACACGACGTTCAAAGATCGAGGATTCGCTGGAGGGAGTCATTAGCGCGCGTTTATCGGCTAACAGCTGCGCCTGCTAAAGGTTATGCGGTAGTGCCGGGCGCCACTTTACCGGTCGCCGCAGGGGGAAATTCACTCACCCACCGGATGGCCTCGAGTACCCGCTCCCGCTCCCGGCTCCGCTCCTCCTCACTGTAGTTGAAGGCGACACCGAATACGTCGAGTACCTCGTCCAGCACCGGCAGGATACTCGGCATGTCAAAATAGAGTCGTCCGCTACGCCGCTCCACCCAGTCGATGGGGTACAGCGCCAGTTCCTTATCAATGGCCCAGCTGGCCTCGGCGGCCGCCAGGCGGGCCACGTCCGTGTCCTCGGGCCGACGGCGGGCAATGGAGATGATCTCCGGGGTCTGCTTGCCGTAGTTGGCCACCAGGTAGGCGGCCCGGTCGGCTGACAAACTAGCCTCCTCCAATTCGGTGGCGATTGCCTTTTCGTAGCGTTGCACCGCTTCAAAGTCCTTGAACGGTCCACCCTTCAGCACGATTTGCCGCGTGGAATTCTTCCGCAGGTCCTCCCCTTCAGCGTGGAGTTGCTTCCCGAGGCGGTCCACTACCCTTTCGGCCATTTTCCGATAGCCGGTCAGCTTGCCACCCGCGATACTCAGCAGCCCGCTCTCGCTTTCAAATATTTCGTCCTTGCGCGACATCTCCCCCGCCTCCTTCCCCTCTTCGAAGATTAGGGGGCGCACCCCGGCCCAGCTCGATTCCACATCATCCAGCTTGAGCGCCACTCCCGGAAAGATCTCGTTCGTGGCCCCTAGCAGGTACTCCACGTCCTCCCGGTACACCGGTACGGCGTTGGGATCTCCCTCGTAGGGGGTGTCGGTGGTCCCGATGTAGGTACAGCGCAGGCGGGGAATGGCAAAGAGCATGCGTCCATCCGCCACGTCGAAGTAGCAGGCGTGCTGCAGCGGAAGCCGTTCCCGGGGCACGACGATGTGCACGCCCTTCGAAAGAAACAGCCGCTTGTTATTCATGCTGTGGTCGATCCGGCGCAGGTCGTCCACCCAGGGTCCCGCCGAGCTGATCACGTGGTCGCAACGTACCGTGAACCTGCGGTCCTCAAACCGGTCGCGGCAGCGTACGCCCTCGATCTTGCCATCTTCGCCGTACACGAAATCCACCGCCTCCACGTAGTTCGCGGCCAGGGCACCCTGATCTACGGCCGTCTTCACGTTCTCGATGGTCAGCCGGGCATCATCGGTGCGGTATTCGGCGTAGAAGCCGCCGCCCTTCAGAATATCCTCCCGCAGCAGGGGCTCCATTTCCAGGGTCTCCTCCTTGGTCAGCATCACGCGCTTGTCGTCTCCCTCCACGTCCGCCAGGAAATCGTAGACCCACAGGGCCATACTGGTAGACAGCTTACCGAGCGAGCCTCCTTCCACGAGCGGCAGGAGCATCTTTTCCGGTCTTACGAGATGGGGAGCGAGCTTGTGTACGACGGCACGCTCCTGCCCGACTTCCCGAACCAGTCCGATTTCGAGGTTCTTGAGGTAGCGAAGGCCGCCGTGGATGAGCTTGGTCGATTTGGAACTGGTGCCGGAAGCAAAGTCGTTCCGCTCGATCAGCGCCACGGAGAGGCCCCGGCTCGCGGCATCTAGCGCCACGCCGGCCCCCGTGATGCCTCCCCCGATCACCACCAGGTCAAACGAGTCACTGGAAAGTCGGTCGATAGACTGGCGTCGGGCGGCAGAAGCGTGCATACGTGGCGTATTTTTTCCGGTGCGGGCGGGGCCGCAGGTGCAATGACCACTACAACGTACGCCGCCGGCAATGGTTATCTACTCGGCGTTTTCGGGGCGCAGCTGGCGAACGGTACGTCCGGCCTGCCACATCTCGCTGTCGCTGAGCTCCTTCAGTTCGGCCTCGAGCTTCACCCGGTAGTCCTGCTGGCTGTTGGAGTCAATGCTGCGCTGGGCCTCTTCTCCCGTAGCTACGCTTTTATAGAGATCCTGGAAGACGGGCTTGACCGCATCGCGGAACTTGTCTTTCCAGTCGAGGGCACCGCGCTGGGCCGTAGTGGAGCAATTGGCGTACATCCAGTCCATTCCATTCTCGGCGACGAGGGGCATAAGGCTCTGGGTGAGTTCTTCCACCGTTTCGTTGAAGGCTTCCGAGGGGCTATGGCCGTTGGCGCGTAGCACGTCGTACTGGGCCTCGAAGATGCCCTGAATGGCGCCCATCAGCGTTCCGCGCTCTCCCGTAAGGTCGGAGTACACTTCCCGCTGGAAGTCCGTCTCGAACAGGTAGCCGGACCCCACGCCGATTCCGAGCGCGACGACGCGCTCGTAGGCCCGGCCGGTGGCGTCCTGATCGATAGCGAAGCTGGAGTTGAGGCCGCGGCCCTCGAGGAAGAGGCGACGCAGGCTGGTACCGGATCCCTTAGGCGCTACGAGGATCACGTCCACTCCCTCGGGAGCGATGATCTTGGTACGGTCATTATACGTAATACCGAAGCCGTGGCTGAAGTAGAGTGCCTTTCCGGGGGTGAGGTAGGGCTTGAGGCGGGGCCACACCTCGATCTGAGCGGCGTCCGACAGCAGGTACTGGATAATGGTGCCGCGGTCGGCAGCCTCCTCGATGTCGAAGAGGGTTTCCCCGGGTACCCAGCCGTCCTTAACGGCCTTGTCCCAGGATTTGCCACCCTTACGCTGACCCACTATGACGTTGAAGCCGTTGTCGCGTAGGTTGAGGCTCTGGCCGGGACCCTGCACGCCGTAGCCGATCACTGCGATGGTTTCATCCTTCATGACTTCGCGGGCCTTCTCGAGGGGAAATTCTTCACGGGTGACGACTTTCTCTTCCGTGCCGCCAAAATTCAACATTGCCATAAGTACGTAGCTTTTAATTGCCGGGCAAAGATGCAAAAGCGTGACCGAAGCACCCGGGTCAAACTGCCCCCCTTTTACGACGGCTAATTCATCGGGACTGCGGCGGGCTCCACCTTAACTTGCGGGATCACCACCTGCGAAAAACGGTCGTGCCCTAGCAGGAAATAGTGCAACGCGATACTATCCGCCACGCGTCCGGCGTCGGTCTGTGGCGGGCCCACCCGCGCCGCCTCGATCTCGGCCGTCCGGCGGGACCGGCGGTACACCCACAGCGGGAGGTTGCGGTAGAAATCCAGGTGGGCCCGCAGGATGGAAGCGATGTGGTCCACCTTACCCTGGGATAGGAAGAGCAGTCCGGCGGCCCCGTCGAGCAGGAGGCGCAGCGGCAACAACCACGCCAGGCGCATCGCGTGGTCATTCTTGAAGATCGTCACCAGAGAATTCCGGAAGTTGAGGAAGGTCTTTCGCGGCGATTCGTACGCCAGGGTACCGCCCCCAACGTGGTACACGGTCGCGGCGGGCTCCACGAGGATCCGGTACCCCGCCCGCTTCAGGCGCCAGCAGAGATCGATCTCCTCGGCGTGCGCGAAGTACTCGGGCTCGAAACCCTGCATGGCATTGAAGGCGCTCGCCCGCACGAAGAAGGCCGCACCGGTGGCCCAGAAGATATCGGTTGGACAGTCGTACTGCCCTTCGTCCCGCTCATTGTGGCCGAAGACCCGGCCGCGGCAGAAGGGATAACCCAGGTAGTCCAGGTAGCCCCCGCTGGCCCCGGCGTACTCAAAACTTTCCGGCTCGTGTTCGGAAAGAATTTTCGGCTGCACTGCCCCGACGAGCGGATTGGCAAAGTGAGGCAACACGCTTTCCAGCCACCCCGCCGTGACGCGGACATCACTGTTCAGCAGGACGAACACCTCGGCATCCACCTGCTGTAAGGCTTCGTTGTATCCCGCGGCGAAACCCAAGTTTTCCGGTAGTTGGATGCACCGCACATCGGGAAAGCGCTCGTGCAGGAAAGCGACCGAATCGTCCGTACTCGCGTTATCCGCCACGATCACGCGGGCGCGCGGGATGAGGTGTTCCACCACCGTGCCCAGATACCGCTCCAGGTACTCTCTTCCATTATAGTTCAGGATCACTACGGCGGTGTCGGGTAGTTCTCCCCGGGCCGGCTGGTTCGCCTGCCGATCCTCTTCCAGGCGGCGGCGGGTGTCGCGTTCATCCTGTTGCAACTGCAACCGCAGCGCCTCCAGGTCCGGCAGCGATTGATCCACGCGGAGATAATCCACGAATGCTACGGTCAGGTTTTTGTCGTAGATATCCCCCGTGAAGTCGAAGAGGTGTAGCTCGATGGTCCGTCCCCGACCGTCGTCCAGCACGGGGCGCTCTCCGATATAGAGCATGCCGTCGTACCGGCATTCGTCAAGGGTGGCCCGCACGGCGTAGATGCCATTAGCCGGAATGAGCTTGAGCGCGTGTTCCGGGGCAATATTAGCGGTCGGATAATTGATGGTGCGGCCCAGCTGCCGCCCCCGTACCACCTGGCCGGTGATCTGATACGGTCGGCCCATCAGGTCACGGGCGCCCGCCACGTTGCCCTGCTGGAGGGCACGGCGGATGAGGGTCGAGCTGACCGTCATATC
>JBGTHX010000126.1:0-1511 GCA_041746055.1 Lewinella sp.
CCGGAGTTGGCAAGCCAGGTCGTGCCGCCGCTACCGGTCCACCTCAGGATTTTATTGTTGGGTACGTCGCTGCAGAGCACGGTGCCGTCGGGCAGTACCAGCGGCCCTTCCGACCAGTCCATGCCGGCGAAGAGTTCCTCCGAAACCGGCTGCCGTCCGAAGAGCAGGCGGGTGGCCCCTTGGTCGATGGCCTCGATGCGGACGGGCATCTCCCCGGACGGGGTGGCGGCGCGGCATCCCAGGAGCAAAAGCAGACAGATCGGAAGCATTCTGAGCATGCCCGCAAAACTAGGAAAAATATGGGCGCTGACGCAGGTGCGGTGGGACGATCCCGGAGGCCGGGGGAAGGCCGGCAATTGAGGCAGGTAATTTCCTTATTATTACGGCTTCAACTGTTAGGCCGGTGCCAGCCAGGCCCTCACTTAACGTCACGTCGATCAATGAATTCATTCGCCCTATCTACAATTGACCTGGTCGTCATGGCGGTCTACGCCGTGTTCATCATCGGTTACGGACTTTATTCCGCCCGCGCGCAGACTTCGGAGGAGTACTTCCTGGCGGGCCGTGACATGACCTGGCCGATCGTGGGTATTTCACTCTTCGCCGCCAACATTTCCAGCTCCACGCTGGTGGGTCTGGCCGGCGATGCGGCCAAGACCAACACCCAGGTCTTCAACTACGAATGGCTGGCCTCGGTGGTGCTGGTGTTCTTCGCCATCTTCTTCCTGCCGTTTTATCTCCGATCGAAGGTGTACACGATGCCGGAGTTTCTCGAGCGGCGCTACGACGCCCGCTCCCGCTACTACTTCAGCCTGGTGACCATCGTGGGCAACGTCCTGATCGATACCGCTTCGGGCCTCTACGTGGGTACCGTGGTGCTCAAGCTGCTTTTCCCGGACCTCTCCACCTTCATGATCGTGACCATCCTGGCCCTCGCGGCGGCGGCGTACACGGTGCCGGGCGGACTCAACTCCGTGATTCAGACGGAGGTCATTCAGGCCATTCTGCTGGTAATCGGCAGCTGTCTGATCACCTACTACGCCTTCGAGCAGGTCGGCGGCTGGGACGAGATGATCGCCCAGCTCAACGCCCTGGGGGCCGCCGGGGAGCTGCCCAACATCAACGACATGGACCGCGGGGCTATGGGGCTCGGCGACGGGGCGAGCGCCTCGGCCATCCCGATCGGGGAACGGGTTTACGACAATACCTATTACACGCCGGAGACCGCCGAAGAGGTACTCAGTCTCGTGCGCCCCGCCGACGACCGCTTCATGCCCTGGACGGGTTTGCTGCTCGGCGCGCCCATCCTGGGTTTTTACTTCTGGGCCAATAACCAGTTCATGGTACAGCGCGTACTCGGTGCCAAGGATCTCAACCACGGCCGCTGGGGGGCGCTCTTCGCCGGCCTGTTGAAGTTGCCCGTGCTCTTTATCATGGTGATCCCCGGTACGCTGGCGATCCTGCTCTTCAAGGACTTCGATATTGCTACCCTGAACTACCAGTTGCCCGAC
>JBGTHX010000127.1:0-11417 GCA_041746055.1 Lewinella sp.
CCGCCGGGTCAATCCGCGGGAGTGGCTGCAACAAACCCTGGACCGCATCCTGAGCCACCCCATCAACCGGATCGAGGAGTTGCTGCCGGGCTATACGTAGCCTGAGGGAGATGGGAAAGACGGGGTTGGCTGACCGCTTACGGAGATTGGACCCCCCACGCGGTGGTCACCCAGTACTCGATGAACAACCTGGACCTCGCGGATATCGACGGCGATGGTGACATGGACCTGCTGACCAACGAGCACAAGGGCCCGCGACTCGAACTACAATGGTGGCTCAACGACGGCCGGGGCAACTTCACCAAGCGCGTGATCGGGACCGGCCACGAAAACCACCTCGGCACCCAACTCGCGGACCTGGACAACGACGGCGACCTTGACATCTTCGGCGGCGCCTGGGACAATTATCGGTTTTTCCACCTCTGGCGCAACGACCGGCAGCGGGGCGACGACCCCACCGGGACCAATTTCCGGGAGTTTATGTGGTCACCGCGCACCGGCGGTCTGAATGAAGAATTTCTGCGGGTCGGGGGGAAGCTGGACTACCGCACGACCGGAGTGCCCGGGGCCATCCCGCTGACCGGAGAGCTACCGCTGCGGGAAGTGAGTCGCGCTACGGTGATCGTCGAGCGCGTGCAGAGCCACGAAGACACCAAGAACCTGCAAATCCGCTTCAACGACGGTCCCTGGCTACATTTGCCGGAGCCTTCCGCCATCGCCGGTAAAGCGACGGACTATATGTTCCACGCAAACATCAGCGTGGATGTACCGCTGAGCAGCCTGCGTCCGTCCGGCAATAAATTTGAACTGCGGGTGGACCGGGACCAGAGCTGGGACTGGCCGCAGAACCTCATCTATGGCGTCATGCTCCGTACCTACCTGAACGGCGACCGGTCACCGACGGAATACCGCATTGTAGCGGAACGTACGGCAACCGAAGCATACCGCCTCAGCCTGACGGGGGTTACGGACGACATCAGCCGAGTGGACTACATCGCCCGGTATACCGGTATCGACCCCTCCGGCCTGGCCACGGCCCGCAAGTATCACTACCGGATGCACGGTGGACAGATCGACGGGCACATCGGGACGGCAACGAATCCGCCCTACGCCCTCACCTGGAACACCGAATGGCTACCGGACCAAGACCTCCCCATCCAGCTGACGGCTCGCGTTCACACCAAGCGGGGCATCATCCAGCTACTCGACCCGGTTGACATCGTACACGATGAGCGTACGTTTTCGGTCTACCAGGCACGACCGGCTTCCGTCCCCCCGTTCTGGGTAACGCGCAACGATAGCTTTACGCAGTCATTCGAACTGCCCTTTGACCCGAAGCAAGGCTCCGCGGCAGCGAAGCTGAGCTGGAGCGCCTGGAGCCCCTGTTACAACGCCGGGATCGCCTTCAATGGCCGTGAAATCCCGCTGGACGACCCGGGGCCCTGTTACGTCGCGGCCTGGCAGGAACTCCCGGTGCCCGCATCGTCACTCCAGGCGGGGACCAACACCATCACGACCGCCCAAACCCCACTGCAGGATGGTGAGATGGTGCACGGTATGGAGGTGCAGTATCCGGGCTTTTACCTCACTGTCCGACACCCGAGCGCCGAGCCGGTGAAGATCACGACGACCCGGTACGAAGATCGACCCCACTTCCTGGTCCGTACGCCCACCGCCACCTACTACTACGACCGCGCCGGCGGCGGGCTCTCCCGCATGATCGATTGCTACGGAAACGATTGGATAGCCTACCACAACAAACCCTGGGACCAGTACCCCGCCAGCGCGGCCAGTGCCTACCGGGGAATGCCCAACCTGGTGTTCGGGGGGGAAAATGGTGGCGCCGGCCATCCCGGCCACGATCGGATGGAGAGTACGATCACCGGCCCCAGGGAAATTACCTCCGTCACCTCCGATGGTAGATGGCGGTGGGTGTGGACCTTCGGTGCGGAGTCCGCCCACCTCCAGGTTACCGACGTACCCCCGGGCGCACGCTACTGGTTTCTGTACGAAGGCACTCCGGGTGGCAGGTACGATCCGGAAAATGCCCTGTTTGGTGCGGAAGTGGGATCCAAACCGCTACAAAGCCCGCCCGACTTCTACCGCGGGGAAAGTCTGGTCCGGCGGCCGCTGCGGCAATTCTGGTTCGGCGATCGGGACCTCCCGCACGCCCTTCTCGTAACCCACCTGACGGATGAGCCCCGCACCGGGCTGCTGGGCTACCTGGGCAATACGGAAAAGGGCGTAGACAGTCCCGACGGCATGGTGGTATCCGGCTTCGGGCGCAATGCCGCTACCGAGCCCTTGCTCTCCGGAAATCAATCTTTTCGCATCGGTTTCGTGCCCCTCGATAGCGTATCCATAAATAGCAAATGATGAACCCCAACATAATTAAATTCGTCGGCCCGACGCTCCTTTTACTGAGCTTATCGTGCGGACGTACGCCGCCCGCCGAGAACGTAGCGGTACAAAAGAAAGCCGACGGCCCAACCTTTGAGAGTCGCGTGATCTCCGAGGAGATAGAATACATGTGGGCATTCGTTCCCGCGGAAGTTTCCGGCGACGATATCGTCGACTTGGTCCTAATCAACGGTAACAACGACGGCGGACCGTTGCAATATTTGCGGGGTTCTACCGGCAATGAACCCTGGAGCCTGGTGACCATTGCCGCGTCGCCGCCGGGCGGGGGGCAGTTTGCTTCCGGCGATCTCGAAGCGGCCGACATGGACGCCGACGGAGACGTCGATGTCTTCGCGGTAAAGCACCCGGGGGAATGGATCGACGCGGACGCAGCGGCCGAGCTGTTCTGGTACGAAAATCCCGGGTGGCAAGTGCACCGGATCGGAACGGTCCCCAACGCCGTTAAGGACGTCAATTTTGCCGATTTTGATCAGGACGGGCGCATGGACGTGGTGATTCTGACCTTCCAGCAAAATACTCTCAGCGTATTCCGACAGGCGGAGGACGGCTCCTTCTCCCGCGTAGTGTACTACGAAAATTACGGCAACCTGCACGAAGGCATGGCCACCGGCGATATAACGGGCGACGGTCGGCCGGACGTGATCGCGAACGGCTACATCTTCGCCCCTCAATCCGACGATCTCACCGAAGAATGGACCGTGACCAACCTAAACGAGAAATGGAATAACCAGCCCGAAGAAGAAGGGCGTGACGACAATTGGAGCCGCAACGGCACTAAGCATTTCGCCCGCGACCTGGACGGCGACGGCACGCTGGAACTATTCGTTAGCCACAGCGAACGGAGCGGATATCCTCTCGTCTACTACCGCCGTGGGAGTGACGGCAACTGGCAGGAAAACGTCATTGCCCCCAACGTGCCGGCCGGGCATACCCTACAGGTGTACGACTTTGACGGCGACGGTGACCAGGACGTACTGTCCGGGGTGAATAAAGACCGTGCGGTGAATATCGCGGAGGGCGTAGACAATTACAACGTCACCCTCTATTTGAACGACGGCCGGGAAGACTGGACGCCGAAAGTGCTCGGTACCGAGGGGATCTACAACGGTCAGGCTGTTGATTACGACCGGGATGGGGACGTAGATATTTTTCGCTATCCGGGCCACCAAGCTACGCGAATCGAACTGTGGGAAAGTAATTGACGTCAAAATGCGTTGGCTGGGAACTTACCCATTACCCAGACGAGCAGAGGCCATGTCTGAGGAGGTCGCTCAAATAATTGTAAGACACAGTAGAGTTGTTGTAAGCTAACTCATTGATTATCAGTTGCCGTATCTTGGGCATTCAACTTACGATCATGGCCCTGAGTTACCAAAATATTCGTGATGAACGTACTTGGCGCGCGACCACTGGACTGGGTAGCGAGCCGTTTTTTCGATTGGTCGAGCACTTCAAAGTTACTTACGAAGACTTTCTGGGCGAGACGATCGAACAGCGTCACGAGGGGGCTCAGGACGCGGCTACCTTTGCTACCTACGCCGACTTGCTGTTCTTCCTGCTCTACGGTATCAAAACGGGCTCGACGTATGATGTGGTAGCCTTCAGTTTCGGTATGGACCGGGCCAAAGCCTTCCGCAATCAAGCTTTTGGGATGAGTATTCTGCGGATGACCTTAGCTCAGACGGGCGATCTACCCAAGCGGGTCTACGAGTCGGTTGAGGAGTTCAAGCAGGCCATGGAGAAGCACGAGTCGTTGCTGTTGGACGCCACCGAACAGGTCAGACAACGTCCTGGTAATGAAGAAGATCAGCGGGAGGACTACTCGGGTAAAAAAAAGCCCACACGATAAAGATGCTCGTCATTTCCGACAAGGACAAGCGGATTCACTTCCTCAGGAAACCTTACTGTGGGTCCGTCCATGACTATGCTATGCTTAACCTGGAATTCGATCCTGGGGAGCCGCTCTGGTTTTCCGACCATGATCTGTACGTCGACCTGGGCTTTCTCGGTATCGTTGAGGACTATGAGACGGAACGAATCAAGATTCCAATCAGGCGTAAGAGCAGACGATCCAAAAAGGAGCCTAAAATTCCGTTTACGGAGGCGCAGAAGGCACACAACCAGGCCGTGAGTAGCGAACGTGTTTATGTAGAGAACGCCATTGGTGGCCTAAAGCGCTACTGGTGGCTGACTCATCGCTTACGCTGCCGGGACGCTGAGTACTACTCAATGATTGCCGGGGTAACAGCTGGACTATAGAATTTTCAGCCTCTTAAACCCTAGCAAATGCTAGCGCCACAACCCTCTTGAGCTTCGGTACCGATGCGCTGTCCGGGATTCCCGAATTAGGGATCAGGCGGCAACGGAGTGCTCCGGTGGCGGTACTGTCTGCCGGAGAGCCTCGTACAGGTACGGTTCAATCCGGTCGATCGCCTCCACCACCGGCTCCGGGGTGATCGGCGGTTGCGGGTAAACGGTGTAGAGAAACCGCCCGGCGGTGGGTTCGCCGGCGGGCGGCAGTCCGACCTGGGCGCAGGCGCTGCGGACCTCGTGCATTACTGCGCTGCGGACCTCCGCGGCAAAGCAACAGTAGAGGGTGACAAGGGTCCGGCCGCCCTCGATACTTAGGGAAACGACCGCCCAGTTTCCCCGGTGCTCTACCGTAACCGCAGCGTAGGCGGCTAGCCCCTCCGCGGCTTCCGGCGCGGACCCCGTCAAAGCGGGGCGGAAGCGTTCCACCAGTCCCCGAGAGAGTGCCCCGAGGTTGATGGTTTGGGTCTTCGCAGTAGCGGCGTTCAATCGCTGGATTAGAGTACTCATGCTATCTGTGATGATTCGTGAATATTTAGGCTTAGCCAACTAACGTTCCCAGAGACTGGCTAAGTGTGAATCGTAACGGAATCGGGGCGACTACTGGGTCTGTTTTGCTCAGCCTCACGTCCAGCGACGGCGCGCCCTGGGTCGACGTGAACGCATCAGGTGACTGAGCACTACCTCCTTACCATCCCTTTTCTATTTCGGTTGGTGCTACCATACCGTAGTCTACGTTATGTCAAGTAGAGGGTTTTTGGGGCTCCCTGCCCCCAACTGAGCAAAGCAGAACCGTTTCACACGCCGGCCACTTTTCCTGTTTTCCCCACTTGATTTCACCTTTCGCCGGGATCCACCTTCCGCCTTACGGGGGAATGGAACGTCGCAGGAATAAGCTTCCGGCAACCGCATCACCGGGTGCCGCGATGGGTACTGAGGAGGCCGGGGGGATAACGCGGACAAACACCGGTCCCGCTTCGCGAGTTGGGGGAACATGCAGGACCAAGTGAAGGATCTCGGAACCATTTTCATCGACACCTGGGGGAATTTCAAGGAAGCCATCCCCGGTCTTTTACTGGCCCTGCTGATCGTGATCGTGGGCCTGTTCGCCGCCCGGACAATCGCGGGGTTTTTCGGCAAACGGATCCTGGGCCGCCTGGACGACCCCCTGATGGGACGCTTCCTGGTTTCCACCCTGAAGATCCTGATTATCCTCGGTGCGCTGCTGCTGGCCCTGCGGGCCGCTGGGCTCAGTGGGATTGCTACCGCCCTGTTTAGCGCCCTGGGGGCCAGCGCGGTGATCCTGGGCTTTGCCTTTCGCGACATCGGGGAAAACTTTATTTCCGGCATCATCCTGGCCTTTAACCGCCCGTTCAACGTCAACGACACCATCAAGGTAGTGGATCACTTCGGCAAGGTCAAAAGCTTGGAGTTCCGGTATACCCACATCAAGACCTTTGACGGCCGGGACGTGTACATCCCCAATTCCGACGTGCTCACCCAGCCGGTCCAGAACTACACGGCCGACGGATTCATCCGTTACGACTTCGTGGTGGGCATTGCCTACGAAGACGATATCCAGGGAGCCAAGGATGTCATTCAGCGGATGCTCGATACCCACCCCCGGATTATTCATGATGCGGAGGAGCACGTGAGTTTCGTGGCCGAGGATGAGCTGGCCGTAAGTACCGTTAACCTGCGGGTGTACTTCTGGCTGGACACCACGGATTTTCGCGCCGGGGCCCTGCAGGTACGGGGGGAAGTCATCCGGGACCTCAAAAACGAGCTGGGCGCTCAGCAGTACAGTTTGCCGGCTGATATTGTGGAACTGAAGCTGTACGGCAGCGAGCGGGATATTCCCGTCCGGGTGCAATTTGACCGGACCCCCGGTGCGGAAGCGGAGAACGTCGCGGCTTCCCCAACCGGCGAGAAGCCAGTGCCGGATACTCCCTAGGCTGCCCGTGAGTCTACAGTGACCGTTCACCGGGATGGACCCGACGGTCCGGAACCATTGGGGGGACTTCCCCGGGGCCAACCACCAGGTGCTTACCCGAACCTGGAGGGGGTCGGTCGGTTATAGTGTACTCCGTAAAAAACCGGCGGATGATTCCCCCGCCTGCGGCAACTCGCTGACTCGCTGCTGGAAGTTTCCCCGCTCTGGTAGTTGGCCCGCTTTTTCGTTCGGGCGTAATCCCCTAGGACCCGCCCCCCCACAATCACCAGACGCATCCCACCATGACCCCTCAGGAGTTTAGCGATGTGATCAGCCAGTTGGAAGCCCCCCTCTTTGCCTTCGCCCTGCGCTTAACCCACCACCGCGAGGACGCCCAGGATTTGGTACAGGAAACCTGGATTTCCGCTTACCGTAACCGGGATAAATTTACCGTAGGTACCAACTTCCGGAGTTGGGTCTCCACAATCATGCGCTATACTCACCTCAACCGCTACCGTAGCCAGCGCAGCCGTCGGCACCTGCACCATTCCCTGGAACGGGTCAGTGCGCCGCGCTAACTGGGTTGTGCCGTGGCCAACCGAGCCGAACAGACCCTGCGCCTGCAGGATCTGAGCCGGCTGATGAACGCCATCGGCGAACGCCACAGCGTGCCCTTCCTGATGTTCTACCGCGGCTACGGGTACCGGGAGATTGCCGCCCACCTGGCCCTACCCGTGGGAACGGTCCTGTGCCGCATTTTTCAGGCCCGGCAAAGGTGCGGGCGGCGATCGGCGACCGCGGATAGCTTTTCACACACCCACCCCCGCGCCCCGGAATTCGAACATCCCCTTCCGGGACCACCTTAACGGTTGAATCCAGTCGCTTTACCCACCCATTTATTCCCTCGGTTATGCCCATCCCTACCGCCACCCCAACCGCCTACCCCGCCGAATACAGTACCCGCAGCCGCATTCACTGGGGCGCCATCATCGCCGGGGCTTTGCTGGCCGTGGCCATTGCCTTTGCCCTGAACCTGCTGGGCCTGGGCATCGGGCTATCGACCATCGATCCGGCCACCGAATCCCGGCCCTTTTCCGGACTCGGCGTCGGCGCGACCATCTGGTATGTGATCTCCACGCTCCTGGCGCTCTTTGCCGGCGGCTACGTGGCCGGCCGCCTGGCGGGATTTCCCAAGCAGTCCACGGCCGGCCTGCACGGGGTGCTGGCCTGGGCACTCTTTACCCTGCTCAGTTTGTATATGCTCAACTCGGCCGTGGGCCGGGTCTTCAACGTAGTGGGCTCGACCCTGTCGACCGTGGCCACCACGGCGGGCAGTGCCGCCGGGGCGGTGGTGCCCGACGACCTGGGTCAGCAGATCAGCCAGCAACTCCGGCAGTCCGGAATCACCCTGGGTGACATTCGCCGCGAAGCCCTGCAGCTGCTGGAGGACACCGGTAAGCCAGCCCTCGATCCCCAAAATCTCGAGCAGAGCGCGGAGAGTGCCGCGGATGCGGCCCAACGCAGTGCCGCAGACGCCGGGCGGAGTCCCTACGCCGCCTCCCGGGAAGTAAACCAGGTCATCGACCAGATCAGCAAGCGGGGCGAAAAAGTGGTCAATGCCGCCGATAAGCAGGCGCTGATCAACGTACTGGTGGAGCGCAGCGACCTGTCCGAAGCCGAAGCCCGCCGTACGGTCGACGGGTGGAGCCAGCAGTATGAGGAGGCCATGGCCACCGTCGAGCAGAAGATGCAGGAGCTGGGCAACACCGCCGCGGAAGTGGGCGGGGACGTGGCCTCCGGCCTGGCGACCGTGGCCATTCTCGGCTTCGTGGCCCTGCTGGCCGGTGCCGCGGCGGCCTTCTTCGGGGGAATGTTCGGCCGCCAGCGGGACCTCACCCTGACGGGGGGACCGAGCGTCAACGTCGCCGAGGTAGACTAACCCCCCCCTACCCGCCGGGCCCGGCAACCTGAAACCCCGGCCGCAACGCACCGGACAGCTGCCTGGCGCAGCAAAGCATCCGCTGGTCCCCTAAAAAAACCCTCGCCCGGCGGACCGGGCGGGGTAAAGAGAAACACTGTAAATAGCAGAGAGAGTTAGGGGTTGGTGGACCTCAGGGTCCCAAAATAGCGACGGGATCTCCTTTCCGCCGCGCGATCCGGCCGGGGGACGGTTAGACTAGCGGTGACTACCCTAATTTTGCATAATCATCCCTCCCCCCCTGCTCGCCGGACCCGGCTCCGGCGGCGTAAACTGCCTCCGTCATGTTTTCTCTCCCCTTAGCGGTTGTCAGCTGCGCCGTGGTCCACGATCACCCACAACTGCTCTCGGTGATCGCCGAGTTTGATCCCTCCCGGCAAACCAAAGCGGACTTTATCCGGGTCTTTTCCGAAAACTACTCCTTCGCCGGCGACGAAACCTTCGGTTACCGGCTGGCGGAGAAAACCAAGATGGGTATCGTGCGGGACTACTTCACTAAGGAAAGCCTCGGCTCCGGCGGGGAGGGGGCCGGTGATCACGACGGTGGTCCCGCGTGGTGATCGGGGGTAGGCTTAGAGGAGGGAGTACCCCCGTAATTTATGAAATAGCGTAAACTTCGGATGGGCAGTTCTTTGCCGGCGGACTTAGGGCGTACTTTGACGGGTCGCCTGCGGCACTGTTCAGTCCCGGTGTCCCGCCCGCCGGATGGCCGCCGCCTGCGGCTGGCGACTGATTTTCACCCGCCGGAGGGACCCCTCTCCTCCTTCCTCGCAGCAACCGCTCTCGTGCCCCCAACCGCCCTGCCCCCTTCGGAAGTACCCGCCGCCGTCCGGGAGTGGGTGGCGGCCAGTCCCCTCCCTACCCTCCTCTTCACGGAGGACGGGGTCACCCTGGTCGCCAACGACGCCTTTACCGCGCTGCTGGCGCGGGTAAACCTCGGCCCGGAGGCGTTCCTGCGCGGCCCCCTGCGCGATAATTTACCGCCGGACGCCCCGGCGCAGGAATTTTTCCGCGCCCTGCGGCCGGGTGATTGCGTGGTCCGGCAACTCACCGTCCCGGACCACCGGCCCTACACCTTTCACCTGCTTAAACTGGCGCTGTCGGCCGGCTCCTGCCTGTGTTGCGTGCTCTTTCCGAGTGCAGATCCCGCCGATGTCCGGTTAGGGAACATCCTCAACGCCATCGCCTGCTTCGTGGCCGAGATCGACGGACAGGGCAACCTCTTCTTCCTCAACGACCGGTTGGCGGAGCACCTGGGCTACGCGCCGCGGCCGGAGGGGCGGCCCTCGCACCTGCGCCAGTTCTGGCCCGGATTCCGGGCGGACCGGCTGGCGCACCTCCTACGGGAGGTGGACGCCCGGGGGCTGGCGCACTTCCGTACGGAGTTCGGGCGGCGGGACGGGACCGTGCTGGCCATGGAGGTGAGCCTGGTGGCCAGCCAGACCCCCGGGGATAGTTTGTACTTACTCACCGCCCGGGACCTCACCGCCCAACTCACCCACGAGCGCTCCCTGCAGGATGCCCTGGTGGAGTCCCAGCGGACGGTGGGGGCCGTCACCGCGGAAAATCACCGCCTGCGGGCGCGGGAGGACCAGGCAACGGCCACCGGACAGCTGGTCTACGCCAGTGAGGCCTTTACGGGAGTCATGGGGCAGGTCCACCGGGTCGCCCCGACGACCGCCACCGTGCTCATCACGGGAGAAACGGGCACCGGTAAGGAGCTCATCGCCCGGTCCATCCACCGGCTCAGCCGGCGGGCCGGGCGGCCCTTCGTTACCGTGGACTGCGGTTCGCTGCCGCCCGACCTGATCGAGAGTGAACTGTTCGGCTACCGTAAGGGGGCCTTCACCGGCGCTACCCGGGACCACCCGGGACGCTTTGCCGCGGCCGACGGGGGCACGATCTTCCTCGACGAGATCGGCGAGCTGCCGCTGCCGCAGCAGTCGCGGCTGCTGCGCGTGTTGCAGGAGGGGCAGTACATGCCCCTGGGCGAAACCCGGCTGCACACCGTGGACGTACGGGTGATCGCGGCCACCAACCGGGACCTGGGCCGGTGGGTGGCAGAGGGGAAATTCCGCTCCGACCTCTTCTTCCGGCTCAACGTATTTCCGATACACAGCATTCCCCTGCGGGAGCGCCGGGAGGATATCGCCCCCCTGATCCGCCACTTCATCCAGAAATTTAACCCTAAATTCTCCAAGGAGATTACGGGCGTCGACGGCACCACGCTGCAGCGCCTCCTGGAGTACCCCTTTCCCGGCAACGTCCGGGAACTGGAAAACATGGTGGAGCGCGCCTTCATCATCGCCAGCGGAAAGCTCCTGCCCATTGCCCTGCCCGAGACCGCGCCACGGGCGCCCGAGCAACCCGTTCTCGACCTGTTCGACGGCACCCTCACCGAATTCCTCTCCTTCGAGGACTACCAGCGCCGGTACATCCAGCTCGTGCTGGAGAGTACCAACGGTCGGGTGAGCGGTGCGGGGGGGCGGCGGAGATCCTACAGATTCATCCGCAAACGCTGTTCAGCAAGATGCGGAAACTGGGGATTCGGCGCTGATGCGCCGGGGGGCATGATAGGGGTGGTCAGGCACCAACAGGGCCAATTGTATAGGTAGATCACCCGCGGGCTTCCACAGGACCGGGGCGGGCTTATGGTATATCGTAGAACATTTCTCAAATGTTGGAATTCAGGGGACTCCACCCTACTTTCGGTAAGTGAACCTGGAAACGGGAAGGGGGGCGGTTTGCTGCGCCGCCGCCCCGCTCCCCCGATGG
>JBGTHX010000128.1:0-1771 GCA_041746055.1 Lewinella sp.
GAGTTCCACCTCGTAGTCCTCCCCCACGCTTACCGGGTGCAGGCCGATCATGGCCCGGCAGCGGTCGGGATGGGCGGCCGCCACGGCCAGCATCGCCGCATGGGTAGAACGGTCGATGGCGGGCATGAGGGCCAGATCGACGCCGCTAGCCCACGCCCGCTGTAGCATCTCTTCGCGGTCGGCCGCGAATTTCTCACTGTAGAGGTGGGTGTGGGTATCGATGTACATTTGGCGGGGTAGATGCCGGCGGGGGCCGGTTGTGGTGTATACCTTCGCGGATATGGCGAAGCGCAAATTCTACGTGGTCTGGATGGGACACGTGCCCGGGATCTATACCGAATGGGACAAGGCCAAACAGCAGATCGAGGGCTACAAAGGTGCAAAGTATAAATCATTCCCCGACCGCCCCCAGGCCGAGGCGGCCTTCGCCAAGGGTGCCCCGGCTTACCTGAGTAAGGCACTGTCCGGCGGTTCCGGCCAGCCCCCGAACCCGCGTACCCGCCCCAAGAGCACCGTACCGACCTCCGATACCATCATCGGCCGCAGCATCAGCGTCGACGCCGCCTGCTCCGGCAACCCCGGCCGCATGGAATACCAGGGGGTGACGACTTCCGGCAAGCAACGCCTTTTCCACCGCGCCTTCGAGCTGGGCACCAACAACATCGGGGAATTCCTCGCCCTCGTGCACGCCCTGGCCTTCCTGCAAAAGCAGGAGCAGCCGGAACTGCCCATCTACACCGACTCCAAGATCGCCATGGGCTGGATCCGGAAGGGCAGGTGCAAGACCACCCTGCCCCGCAACCGCAAAACGGAAGAACTCTTCGTCCTCATCGAACGCGCCGAACAGTGGCTGAAGAACAACCGCATCACCAAC
Organism: Lewinella sp.; assembly: GCA_041746055.1. Lineage (GTDB taxonomy): Bacteria > Bacteroidota > Bacteroidia > Chitinophagales > Saprospiraceae > Neolewinella. The sequence continues at coordinate 875 of JBGTHX010000128.1, forward strand.
CCCGTCCTGAAGTGGAAGACGGAGGTCTGGGGGGAGATACCGGCTGATTTCGGAAGAAAATGATCTCCGGAGCGCTTCGCGCCGTGGAGAGACCGAAATTATCGGAGGCCCGAAATTCCAGCGCGAGCAAAGCGAACGCTACTTGACAAACTTCATCCGATACTTCATCTCGATGTCTCCCCGGCGGATCTTGTCGAGCTTCCGCTTGAGCAGCCGCTTCTTGAGGGGGCTCAGCATTTCGGTGAAGAGGATGCCCTCGATGTGGTCGTACTCGTGCTGGATCACGCGGGCATTCATGCCGGTGAAGGTGCTGGTGTGGGTGACGAAATTTTCGTCCTCGTATGTTATGGTGATCTGCTCCGGCCGGTCTACGTCGCCGGAGATGTCGGGGATGCTGAGACAGCCTTCGGAATAGCTGCAGTCGTCGCCGGCTTCCTCGGTGATCTCGGCGTTGATGAAGACCTGCTTGATGCCCTTGTCCTCCTCGCCTTCGGGGTGCATAGGACCGCTGTCGATAACGAACAAGCGGATACTTTTACCGACCTGGGGGGCCGCCAGTCCGACGCCGTTGGCCTCTTCCATGGTTTCCCACATGTCGCTGATCAGTTGCTGCAGGTCGGGATAATCGGGGGTGATGGACTGGGCCACTTTCTTGAGGACCGGCTGGCCATAAGCGTAAATCGGAAGGATCATAACAGGGTAGCTAGGACAAAAGAGAAAATGCGCAAAGATAAAACGCTCAGCGCCGGGCTTCAAGGAAATCCTGAAGGATAAGGGCCGCCGCGATCCGGTCCACGCGGGACTTATCGCGGCGATCCTTCTTTTTGAGTCCCATGGCCAGCATGCTTTCCCGCGCGCGGGTGCTGGTGTGGAACTCGTCCTGCCGGTGGAGGCGGA
>JBGTHX010000129.1:0-25546 GCA_041746055.1 Lewinella sp.
GACCACTGGAAAAACCTGAAGTCGCGCACCAAGAAGAAGATGAAGGATATGGCGGGCGAGCTGATCAAGCTCTACGCCAAGCGGCAGTCCACCCCCGGCCACGCCTTCCCGCCCGACGGCTACCTGCAGAACGAGCTGGAAGCCAGCTTCATCTACGAGGACACCCCCGACCAGCTCAAGGCCACCAACGACGTAAAGGGCGACATGATGAAGCCCCACCCGATGGACCGCCTCATCTGCGGCGACGTGGGCTTTGGCAAGACGGAGGTAGCCCTGCGCGCCACCTTTAAGGCCGCCGCCGATGGCAAGCAGGTGGCCGTGCTCGTGCCCACCACCATCCTGGCCCTGCAGCACTACCGCACCTTCAAGGAGCGGCTGGAAGAGTTCGGCGTGGAGGTCGATTACATCAACCGCTTCCGCAGCGCCAAACAGAAGACTGAGATCTTCAAAAAGCTGAAGGAGGGTAAGCTGGACGTGCTCATCGGCACCCACGCCATCCTCAGCAAGAAGGCGGAGTTCAAGGACCTGGGCTTGCTCATCATCGACGAGGAACAGAAATTCGGCGTGAAGGCCAAGGAAAAACTGCGCGCCATGCAGGTAAACGTGGATACCCTCACCCTCACCGCTACCCCGATCCCGCGTACCATGCAATTCAGCCTCATGAACGCCCGTGACCTCTCGGTGATCCGCACGCCACCGCCGAACCGGCAGCCGATCCACACCGAGGTGCGGCAGTTCAACGAGGAAGTGATCAAGGAGGCCATAGAGAACGAGGTGTACCGCGGCGGACAGGTCTTTTTCGTCCACAACCGCGTGAAGAGCCTGGTCGATATGGTCACCATGCTCCGGAAATTATGCCCGGACGTACAATTCGCGATCGCCCACGGGCAGATGGACCCCAAGGAGTTGGAGGAGACCCTCATCGAATTCATCGACCGGAAGTACGACGTGCTGGTGTGTACCAATATCATCGAGACGGGCCTCGACATCGCGAACGCGAACACCATCATCATCAACAACGCCCACCAGTTCGGCCTCAGCGACCTGCACCAGCTGCGGGGCAGGGTAGGGCGCTCGAATAAGAAGGCCTACTGCTACCTCATCGCCCCCGCCCTCAGCGTGCTCACCCCCGACGCCCGGAAGCGGCTGCGTACGCTGGAAGAATTCAGCGACCTAGGCAGCGGCTTCAACATCGCCATGAAGGACCTCGACATCCGCGGCGCCGGGAACCTGCTGGGCGGCGAGCAGTCGGGCTTCATTGCCGACATCGGCTACGAGACCTACCAGCGCATCCTCGAGGAGGCCGTGCGCGAACTGAAGCAGGGCGAGTTCCGCGAAGTCTTCGCCGAGACGATGACCGAGGGCAGCGACTTCGTGCGGGAGGTGACCATCGAGACCGACACCGAGATGCACATCCCCACCGATTACGTGGAAAGTACCCAGGAACGGCTGCGGCTCTACCAGGACCTGGACAGCATCGAGGACGAGGACTGGCTGCAGGCCTTCGCCAACGGACTCAAGGACCGCTTCGGCCCCATCCCCGGCGAAGTGAGCGAGCTGTTCGACGGACTGCGTCTCCGCTGGCTGGCCCGGCAGCTCGGCTTCGACCGCGTCACCCTTAAGAACGACAAGCTGCTCTGCTTCTTCGTGGAGGATGCCCAGTCGCTCTACTACGACTCCGACATCTTCAAAGCGCTTAGCGGCATCATCGCCACCGAGGGCAAGCTGCGCGGCCTCAACCTCAAGCAGACGCCCCGGCGCCTATCCATGAGCAAGGAGCGCGTCTACAACCTGACCCAGGCCCAGGATACCCTGCAGGCCCTGGCCAACCGGGTAGATGAGGTCAAAAACGAGAAGCAGCTGGCTAAAACGGCTTGAGCCCGGCACCCGCGGACCCGCCCCCCCCTTAGCGCACTACGATGTAGTCGGTAAAGTCAGCGTCTTCCGGCGCGGCCAGGTATTTGCCGAGGTGCTCCTCGTCGTTGATCCAGTCCCAGCCCTTTTCGAACTCCCCGTACATACGGGAGGGCTCCTGAGACTGCGGGAAGTAGTAGTCGCGGGTCTCCTCAGAATCGATGAACCAGATGTAGCTGAACTCGCCCTTGCGGGGACCGGACAGCGCGCGCACGAAGATCAGCTTGGAATCGGGAAGGGCATCCGAGCGGGTGGGAGACCAGTAGCGGTGGATGAAGGCCTGGAAATCGTTGCGGTCGACGCTGTCGCGCAGCGTGAGGTGGTGGACGCCCCAGATCACGCCGGGCTGGAGCCAGTCGCGACGGATGGGTTTGCCCGTATCGATCACGAGATAGTCGGCGGCCAGGGGATCGTCCGACGGTGCCGGATTCTCCTCCCCATCCGTGCCCTGGTCGGCGGGGTCCGGCAGGGGGGAAATGGTGAGGTAGAGATCCAGCCCTTCCAGCGTGCCGCGCTCCCCGCGGAGCAGGTGGGCATCGGGGGACGGGCTACCCTTCTCGGGGAAGCGGAATTGCAGGATCGCGCCCTGCTCCAGGGTAGTGGCACCGGAAGGGGAGCCAGGGGGCATATCCGCCTGGGCGGGGAGAAGGAGGGGCAGGAGCAGGAGCCCCATGATCGGTAAGCAGCGCAATTCCATGGCGTAGGATTTAACGGTAGAAGGAAAAGCGACCCTGGGGATGGCGGTCTGTGGTGTGCCAGGTAAAGTAGCGGAAATTCGCATACGACGCAAGGGGCGGGTGCGCGGGTGCTGCGGACTTTTCCAATACGTACCTTCCGCTTTATGAGCCTGTTCGGTTTCCCTCCCAAGATGCTTCCTCCGGCGTAGTTCTACCGGCGCCTGGTCCGCCATGGATAGTATGCCTCCCTGTTGCTGACCGTGTCGCACGGCGTGGGGATGCTGGGGTACCGTTCCTTCGCCGATCTGAGCCGGATCGACCCCATGGCTTACGCCCTGTTCTCGGGTATCATATTGCTGAGTACGGGGGCGGTGTTGGTCACGCCCGTAGCCCACCGTGGATCCTGCACCTGGTACGGCTTGACGACCAGGAGAAAAGGATCAGAAAAGGCGCCGCGGGCCGGGAATTCGCGGACCGGGAGAGGCAATACCCGGCAATACGGATCGTTTGAACTTTAGAAAATGGGTGGTCACGGCCCCCGGAAGGACGAATAATTTTGCCTCCGGGTTCCAGGATTTTGCTGCCTCATTTTCCCGTTAAGTCTCTCAAAGTGTCAAATTCGTTTTCAAGGAGGACCCTGCCGTGTACCCGACGCTCTTGCGACCGGTCAGGCTACGGCTGCCCCGTGGGCGAGCATTTTTTCGTAAATGGCCAAATTCTACCGAAGCTTTATGCTGGCCGTACTGCTTATTATGAGCGTACAGCTGGCTGCCCAAGATCCCTTTTTCTCCCAGTTCTACGCCAACCGGGTATACCTCAACCCGGCCTACGCCGGCCTCGAGGGGGGAACCCAGCTCACCCTGAATTACCGCGACCAGTGGTTTGGCCTGCCGGACGCCTCCAGCGCGCCGCTTAAGGGCGGCTACCGCACCTACAACGCTACCCTGGAGCAGCGGCTTCCCTGCCTCACCGGCGTGGAGCGCGTCACCTTCGGTGCCGCGGCATCCTTTTTTCAGGACGAGACCGGCCTGGCGCCGATGAAAACTTCCGGCGGCGGACTGGCCGGCTCCTTCGAGTACTCCTTCATCGATCCCGACCTGAACGTTAATTCGGGACTTTCCCGCCTGGATGCCCGGCTCGGGGTGCAGACCAGCCTGATGCAGAGCTCGATCGTAGGCGGCGATTTCATCTACTCCTACCAGCTCGACCCGATGCTCGGCCAGATCGGCGGCACCCACGTCGTCAACCTGCGGGCCGACCAGTACCTCAACATTAACGCCGGGGCGATGGTCCGCGGCAGCATCAAGCATGGCCTGCACGACTTCACCATCTTCACCGTGGGCGCCAGCGTCTCCAACCTCAGCGAGCCGGCCATTTCCTTTTACGAGGACAACGAGGAGGTCACCCTGCCGCGCCGCACCACCGTGCACCTGGGGATGACCCGTCGCCTGAGCTCCATGAAAGGCACCAAGCACTATTCCCCCCTCTATCTCGCCCCCCAGTTTCGCTGGGACAGCCAGTTGCGCGGCAAGCTCAACCTCTACACCATCGGCGGATACCTGCTCGGCAAGGGCCACTACACCGGCATCTTCTACCAGTTCAATACGCCACGCGCCCAGGGGAGCAATACGGGGGCCGCCATCGGCGGCCGCAACTCCACCTCCGTAGTGCTTTCCTGGGGTATCGACCTGCGCTCGGTGCTGGATCTCGACCGCCGCTGGAGCGAGCGCGCTACGGGCTGGATCGTGGGCTTCTCCTATGACCTGCCGGTACAGGGTGTCAACTCCTCCGCCTCCCTCGGCACGATGGAACTCAACTGCCGCATCCTGCTGGCCGAACTGGGATCGCGCTGCAGCAGCGTGAGAAAGAACGAATTGTATAAGGGCGCTACCTGTCCGGTGAATTTCTGATTGACGACTTCCTACTACCAAGACAACACCTGAAAACACACTCCATGCGGATTTTTACCCTGCTAGTAACCTTGCTTTTGGCTCAGACAGCATCCGGACAAGCGTCCGCGATGCTGATGGCTTTTGCCGCCGCACCGGCGGAGGCCGCCTCCGATTGGCTGCCGCAGGTTCCCGATATGGCAATCAACTCGCCGGTATGCTTCGGCGAAGACCTGCGCGTCACCTTCGCCGGCCAGCGCCCGACCGAGACGCTGACCTACCTCTGGACCGGTCCGCGCGGCTTCCGGGTAGCCTCCGCCGAGTGGGTACAGAGGAGCGTCGACTTCAATGCGGGCGGCCGGTACAAATTTACCGTCACCGATGAGGACGGCCGCTCGGCCTTCCGCTACTATGACGTTACGGTCACTCCGCCCCCGATCATTACGGTAGAGCCGGTTCCCGCGATCACCTGTCTGGGACAGAACATAACCCTGCGCGCCTCCGGCGGGGAGAATTACGTATGGAGCGGACCCCGCCTCACCAAGGCCGGCGGAGACACGGTGCTCTTTAACCACTATCTGCCCGGGGATTACCGGATCACCGTCACCGGCAAGGAGGTCGGTGGAGTCTGTACGGCCAGTGAAACCATTATCGTGACCGTCCAGCCCGCCCCCAAGGTGAGTGCCGGCCAGGACTATACGGCCTGCGCTGGCCTGGAAACCCAGCTCGTCGGTACGCCCGGTGCGTCTGAGGCGGGTGGGGTAGGCGTGTGGTCGGGGAGCTACGTCACCCCCGCCGGCTACTTCAAGGCGGACGTGCCCGGCTCCTATAGCGTGCGCTATACGTACACCAATGAATACGGCTGCAAAGCGAGCGACGATGCCCTCATCTGCGTGGGGGGGCCACCGGTGGCCAGCTTCACGCTGCCGGTGAATTCGGTGTGTACTAAGGATGGCAGGGAAGACCTCATCCGGCCCGTGAATACCACTCCCGAAGGGGGCTGCAAACCCATCTCCTACGAGTGGTCGGTAGAATACGACGGAGGAGAGTGTAACAGCGGGAGCGGCAAGGTCTTCTTTGAGGAGGGCACCACCAAGAACAGCCGGAACCCGGTCATGAACCCCAACAAGACCGGCCGGTACTACCTGACCCTAGTTGCCCTGAGCGAATGTGGCAGCAGCACCTTCCTGGATACCTTTAGCGTGTTCTCGAAGCCACTTCCCGAGATCGTCATGAGCGAGGATCTGTTCTGCGATCCGCGCTTCATCAACCTGGGATACGATTCGCCGGTCTGCCACGCGGGCGGTGATTTCACCCTGTGGCGCTTCCCCACGGCATCGCCTCCGGTAGTATTCGAAGGCTCCGATCCGCCGCCCGTGTACTACGAGGCCGGTAAGCATACGGTCTACGTAATGAGCGATAACGTCTGTGGTACGGGCAACGATACCCTGACCTTCACCGTCATGGACCATCCGGACGCTGATTTTCAGTTTCCATCGGACACGGTCTGTATCGGCGACACCATCCAGCCGATCGACAACAGCGGCGGAACCCACCTGGAGTACCTCTGGGAATCGCCCGATACCCTCATTAGTTTCAGCGACTCCAGCCAGGCGGTACCCGATATCGCCTTCGGCAATCTGGCGCAGGGCTGGTACAGCCTGACCGTTACCCTTTCGAACCTGGCCTGTCCGCCCAGCCGACAGGTGATCGACGTGTACGTGGAGCTGCCCCCCCAGGTTACCCTCGCCCCCATCCCTGAGTTCTGCGAGACGGCCTCCTTCACCCCTACGGCTACCTACGGGATCCCCCTCGGCAGCATCGACTCCTTCCTCTGGGAACTCAGCGACGGCACCACGACCACGGTGTTGTCCACCGACCCCCAGGTCGGCCCCCTTTCCATCACCACCCCGGGCCGCTACACCCTCAAGGTCTCCGCTACAAACCGCTGCAAGACGGTATCCTCCAGCCGATCTTTCCGGATCGCGCGGACACCGGAAGCAGATTTCGGGGCAAGCGCCGACGTGGTATGTACCACCGGTGCCAACACCATCACCCTGACCGATCGTTCGGGCGGGGATGTGGACAATTACAACTGGACGGTGACCAACGCGGGCGGAGCGACGGTCTTCACGGCTACGGATGCGTCTCCGACCTTCACCTTTACCCCGGCCCAGCAGCCGGGCTTCTACACGATACGCGCCGACATCAGCAATACGGCCTGCCCCATGGTGTCCAGCTGGGACACCCTCATCCAGGTGAAGGAAAACCCGACCCCGACTATCGATCCCATCGCCGACGGCTGTACGGAACTGCGGTTTACGCCCACCGCCGACTACGGCCCGTATGCTGCCGACATCGACTCCGTACGCTGGACCTTCCCGGCCGGAAGCAGCGTCCTTACCTCGGACCAACCGGCCCCCGGCGAGGTGTATCTGGACCGTACCGGCCGGAATTTCCCGGTCATCCTTACGGTTTACAACTACTGCGACTCGGTCAGTGACACCACCTACTTTGATATTCTTGAGCCGCCGGTAGCCGGCTTTTCGCTGGACACCTTCGTGTGTATCGGCGATAACCTTAGCCCGGTGAATACGACCACCGGAGACGATCTTACGTACCGCTGGTCGATACTGCCGGACAGCGCGGCATCCTTCAGCGATTCCACCGCCTTCGAGCCGGTGATCACCTTTGCCGGTCCCCGCGGAAGCTACCCCGTCCGCTTAATTACCGGAAATACCACCTGCGGATACGACACCATCATCCGCACTGTGGAGGTGGGTGCTCCTCCCCGCATTGCGATCGCGAACATTCCCGATGGGTGTGAGGAGGCCTTCGTGGTTCCGTCCGTTTCCTACGGTCTGCCCGCCTCCGAAATAGATTCGGTACACTGGCGACTGGAGCGGCTGGATAATGGACCGGCCGTCCTTTACTCCGGCGCGCCGACGGGTGGCACCTTCCACGCGGACCGCACCGGATCGTACCGCCTTACGGTAACGGCCTTCAATTTCTGCGCCCCCGACGGCGTGACCGCCCGGGAGGACTTCCGGGTCTACGAGCGCCCGGAGCCCGCCCTGGATCTATCCACCAATTTGGTTTGTAAGGGAGGCAGCGTGACCGTGACCAACGTCTCCGGCGGGGACATTACCCAAACCGTATTTACGCTCTACAACCCGGCCGGCACGGTGGTGGCCACCAGCAGCGGTTCACCCGCGACCTTCACCCTGGACCCGGTGGCCCCGCTCGGCTACTACACGATCGCGATGGAAACCGGGAACCCCGGTTGCGGTACGTTCCGCCGCGACACGACGGTGACCGTGAGCATCTCCCCCCTGCTGGAGATCGACCCCGTAGCCGACCAGTGCGGCACCTCCGAGGTAACGCTGTCCGCCCGTCTGTTGGGCATCATGGACGCGGGTAACGTCATCAGCTGGCAGCTGTGGGACGAATCGGGAGCCCTGGTCATGGAGACCGGCCTGCTGGATGACGTGACGACCACCCTGCCCCCCGGAACCTACCATTCCAATGCCAACGTGATGAACCGTTGCGGCGACGACCGGGGCCGCGACACCTTTACGATCTATCAGCCCCCGGTTGCCGATTTCGACCTCAATACGCTGGATGTATGCCGCAGCGCATCACTGCAGCTGACGAATACCTCGAGCGGAGACTTCGATGCAGTGAACTGGACGGTCACCGACGGTTCCGGAACGGAGGTATTCACAAGCACCGACGCGGACCCTACCTTTTCCTTCGATCCCGCCCAACCGACCGGCCCCTATACGGTACACCTGGAGGTAAGCAATCCACTCTGCAGCCCTTCTACCAAGGATACCCTGATCCAGCTGAGTGCGCCGCCCTCGATCGTGCTGGATTCCCAGCCTGACGTCTGCGAAGGCACTGCCCTCACGCTCTCGGCCGTGCTTTCCAACACCGCCGACATCGACTCCATTGGCTGGCGCATTACCAACGCTTCCGGAGCTACGGTCTTCTTTGACCAGACCTTTTCACCCGCTTCCGTGAGCCTGCCCGCCGGCAGCTACGACGTGGAGGCCACGGTGGCCAACGCCTGCGGGACCGTCACCAGCCGGGATCAGTTCCGCATTTACGAACGCCCGGTCGCGGACTTCACCCTGGACGAAACCAGGGTATGTACCGAGGGCAGCATCACCGCCACCAATACGAGTACCGGTGACGTGACGGGGCTCACCTTCGAACTGTTGGATCAGGCCGGAACCGTGCTGTCGAGCAGCACCGGTTCACCCGCTACCTTCAGCTTCGGAGGCATTACCGACCGGGGGGATTATACCGTCAGACTGACCGTTAGCAATCCTTTCTGCGGGAGCTTTACCCGGGAGCGGACCGTCCGCCTGTACACCCCGCCGACCATCGTACTGAACCCGCAGCCGGACGATTGCGACCGGACCACGGTACTCTTGTCCGCCACCACCTCCGACCGGACCTACATCGACTCCATCGGCTGGCGGATCACGGACGCGAGCGGTACGGTGATCTACCAGGACAACAACTTCAACCCGGCGCCCGTGAGCCTCACTACCGGCCTGTACGCCGTGGAGGCCACGGTCAAGAACGTTTGCGGCTACGCCAGCAGCCTCGACACCTTCCAGGTATTTGAGACGGTACGGCCCCGGCTGGTCATCGATACGAACTTCATTTGTCCCGGGGGTACGCTCACCGCCATCGACTCTTCGGCGGGCGACGTCACCATCCGCAACTTCGAGGTTATCGACCCAAGCGGAGCTACGGTGGCCACCCAGACCACTTCCCCGGCGGTATTCTCCTTCCCCACCGGCAGCACGCCGGGGGACTATATCCTGCGGATGACGGTGGGCAACCCCTCCTGTGGCACCCTCGTGCGGCAGACCGGGTTCCGGGTGAGCGAGTCGCCCACCATTGTGCTGGATGCCCAGCCGGATGACTGCGCGACCACCACCGTGACGCTTTCGGCTACCACCTCCGATCCCGCCTTCCTCGATTCGATCGGATGGCGGATCACCGATGCTTCGGGGACGGTGGTTTACAGTCAGGCCAGCTATAACCCGGTACCTGTCAGCCTGACGCCCGGCGTGTACGCCGTAGAGGCTACGGTGGTCAACGCTTGTGGTACGGAAACGAGCCGCGACACCTTCCAGCTTTACGAGGCTCCGGAAGCGGACTTCACCGTTGACACTGACTTCGTGTGTATCGGCGACAATCTGACCGCGGTCAACAACTCGCGGGGCGACGTGACTGACCTGCAATTCCTGCTGCTGGACTCCGCGGGAACGACGGTGGCCAGTGCTATTTCTTCCCCAGCCACCTTCACCTTCCCCGCGGGCATGCAGCCCGGTGACTATACCCTCCGCCTGGAGACAGGCAATCCGGCTTGCGGATATACGGCCAAGGATACCACCATACGCCTGAACGCCGCTCCCTCCATTACGCTGGATCCCCAGCCGGACGCCTGTGATGCGGCTTCGATCACGCTGTCGGCAACCACCTCCGACCAAGCCTTCATTGATTCGATCGGGTGGCGGATCACGGATGCGAGCGGTGGCGTAGTATATGTGAGCAACAGCTTCCGTCCCGCTTCCATCACATTGAATCCCGGCCTTTACGCCGTGGAAGCCGGCGTGAAGAACGGCTGCGGCGAGGCCGTGAGCCGGGACACCTTCCAGGTGTACGAAAGTCCGGTGGCGAATTTCACCGTGAACCGGGACTTCGTGTGCCGGAGCGGATTCGTCGTGGCCCGGAATACCTCGACGGGAGACGCGGACAACTTCACCTTTACCCTGATCAACGGTCTGGGTTCCGTGATCGCCTCGAGCAGTAACTCACCCGTGAGTTTCAACCTGAACCGTACGCTGTCCCCGGGAGATTACACCCTTCGCCTTACCGTAAGGAATGCGCTGTGTGGCACCTCCACCCGGGATACGATCATTCGGCTTACCGCCCCTCCCACCATCGACCTGAACCCGACCGCGGACGCCTGCGACAATGCCACCGTTAGCCTCACGGGTAGCACCTCCAACCCCACCTTCATCGATTCGATCGGTTGGCGGATCACCGACCTGAACGGGGCGGTGGTCTACACCGACAACACCTTTAGTCCTGCCCCGGTGACGCTGCCTACCGGCACTTATGCCGTAGAAGCCACCGTAACCAATGACTGCGGAAGCGACACGAAGCGGGATACCTTCCAGATCTTCTCGACTCCAGAGCCAGCCTTCACCCTGGATGCAACCACCGTCTGTGAGGGAAGCAGCATCACCGCGACTAACACCTCCACGGGTGACGTGACGGACTTCACCTTCGAGGTGCTTAACCAGGGGGGCACGGTGATCTTTGCGAGCAGCGCCTCGCCGGCGACCTTCACCTTCGACGGCAGCCAGCCCATCGGCGATTACGTGCTGCGCCTCACGGCCGGTAACCCCGAGTGTGGTACGGTAAGCCGGGATACGACCATTCGCCTGAGCGCCGAGCCGACCATCGTGCTGACGCCCCAGGACGACGACTGCGACGCGACCCCCATCACCCTGTCCGGCAGCACCTCCGACGTGGCCTTTATCGACTCCATCGGCTGGCGGATCACGGACTCTAGCGGTACGGTAGTGTTTACTGACAACAGTTTCAATCCGGCTTCCATCAACCTGCCGCCCGGCCTCTACTTCGTCGACGCCACGGTGGCCAACGCCTGCGGCAGCGACACGAGCCGCGACACCTTCCGCCTGTACGAGGTGAGCGAGCCGGCCTTTGTCCTGGATACGGACTTCACCTGCCAGGGGGGAACGGTCACCGCGACCAACACTTCTATGGGCGACGTGACGGACTTCACCTTCGAGGTACTCAACCAGGGCGGCACGGTCCTCTTTGCGAGCACCGCCTCGCCAGCGACCTTCACCTTCGACGGCAGCCAGCCCATCGGCGACTACGTGCTGCGCCTCACGGCCGGCAACCCCGAGTGCGTTACGGTGAGCCGGGATACGACCATCCGCCTGAGCGCCCCGCCGACGGTACTGCTGGATCCCAAGCAGATAGACTACTGTGAATCGGCCGTGATCACCCTTTCAGCCATCACCAGCGATACCGCCTTCATCGACAGTATCGGCTGGCAGATCACGGATGCCTCCGGCACGGTGGTCTTTACCGACCGTGGCTTCTATCCGGCACCCGTGATGCTCACCCCCGGTCTGTACGCCGCAGAAGCCACCGTGCTCAATGGCTGCGGTAGCGATACGAGCCGCGATACTTTCCAGATCTTTGCCACCCCGCAACCGTCCTTTGCCCTGGCCGGTGACCTGGTGTGTGCCGACCGTACCCTCACGGCCTCGATCACCGCTACGGGTGACGTGACCGACTTCACCTTCTCGGTACTCGATACCGCCGGCACCGTGCTGATGACCAGCCAGGATTCCCTGGCCCGCTTTAGTTTCGCCGGGGCACTGCCCGACGGCGATTACTACCTGCAGCTAGAAGTGAGCAACCCCCAGTGCGGCCCCTTCTTCCGCGATACCCTGGTGCGCCTGGTTTCCCCACCGACGATTATCCTGGATAACCAGGCCGACGCCTGCGGCGAAACGGACATTACCCTATCCGCCGCCACCAGCGATACCGCCTTCATCGATTCGTTCGGCTGGCAGATCACGGATACCTCCGGAACGGTGGTCTACACAGACAATAGCTTTAACCCCGGACCGGTCTCCCTACTCCCCGGCACCTACGCCGTGGAAGCTACGGTCCGCAACGGCTGCGGTTCCGACACCAGCCGCGATACTTTCCGCCTCTACAAGCGCCCCGTCCCGGACTTCACCCTGGACACGGACCTCGTCTGCGGAAACGGTACCCTAACGGCAACCAGCTCCTCCACCGGAGACGTCACCGACTTCACCTTCGAAGTGATTGACCCAGCGGGCACCGCGGTCTACAGCAGCAGCGCCTCGCCGGCCACCTTCGCGTTCGACGGCAGCCTGGCGTACGGAGAGTACCTGGTCCGCCTGACGGTCACGAACCCCGTTTGCGGCAGCCTGGCCAAGGACACCGCGATCACGTTCACCGCGGCCCCGGACCTGGTGCTAAATGCCCAGCCCGACGCCTGCGGACCGATCGCCGTACAGCTCACCGCCTCCATTACTAATGGCGACCAGGCCGATTCGGTCGGCTGGCGCATCACCGACGCCGGTGGAACGGTACTCCTGAGCGACGCCTCGCTGACCCCGCCCGCCGTGGACCTCGATCCCGGCACCTATTTCGTGGAAGCCACGATCGCCAACGCCTGCACTACGGTTACGGACCGCGATACCTTCCGCATCTACGAAGCCCCGCGGGCCGACTTCGACCTCACGGCCGATCTGCTCTGCGGCAGCCGCGACTTCACCGCGGCGAACACTTCCACGGGTGATATCACCTCCTTTACCTTCGACGTACTGGACGCTTCGGGTACCGTGATCCTCAGCAGCACGGATTCCGTAGCCGCCTTCACCTTCCCGCTGGGACAGCCCGACGGTGCCTACACCCTGCGGCTCACCGCCGGGAACCCAAGCTGCGGTTCCGTGAGCCGGGATACCATGATCCGCCTGACCGCACCGCCGGCCATCGTGCTGGATGCCCAGCCTGACTACTGTGACCCGACCCGCGTGCAACTCACTGCCACGAGTACGGATACGGCCTTTATCGACTCCATCGGCTGGCGGATCACCACCCCCGACGGAAAGGAGGTGTTCAGCCACTATGACTTCAATCCCGGTTCCGTAGACCTCGCCGCTGGTCTCTACCTGGTCGAAGCCACCGTGAAGAATGACTGCGGCACGGATACCAGCCGCGACACCTTCCGCATCTTCGCCCTTCCGCAACCGGCCTTCACCCTCGATACCGACGTGGTGTGCCGCGCCGGCAGCTTTACGGTCAGCAACAGCAGCACCGGGGACGTGAGCGACCTCACCTTCGAGGTCCTCGATCCGGCGGGCGCCACCGTCTTCAGCAGCAATGCCTCCCCGGCCACCTTCCGCTTCACCGACAGCCACCCGCTGGGCGACTACACCCTCCGGATGACGGTCGGAAACGACGCCTGTGGAACCGCGGTGCGCGATACGCTGATCCGCCTGGATGCCACGCCGGCCATCGTGCTCGACGCCCAGCCCGACTACTGCGACACGGCCGCCGTGCAGCTGACCGCCACCCTGACCGACACCACCTTTGCGGATTCTATCCGCTGGACGATCACCGAGCAGTCGGGTGGGGTAGTGTACACCGACCGCACCTATACCCCGGCCCCGGCCAACCTCAGCCCCGGCACCTACGCCGTCGCCGCCGAGATCTTCGGGGCCTGCGGACCGGGCATCAGCCGCGATACCTTCCGGATCTACGAGCGCCCCGAACCCGCTTTCGCCCTGAATGGCGACCTGCTGTGCCAGGACCGTACCCTCACGGTGACCCACACCTCGACGGGTGACGTGACCGACTTCTCCTTCTCGGTACTCGATGCCGGTGGAAACACGGTATACACCTCCGACCAATCGCCGGCACGCTTTGCCTTCGCCGATGCCTTGGTTGACGGTGACTACACCCTGCGCCTGGAGGTCTCCAACCCGCAGTGCGGTACCCTGACCCGCGACACCACGGTGCGCCTGCAGGCTCCTCCGACGGTGATCCTGGATCCGCAGACCGATTACTGTGACGCCGCCACGGTGGCACTGTCGGCCTCCACTTCCGACCCCGCCTTCATCGACTCGATCGGCTGGCGCATCACCGATACCACCGGTGCCGCGGTGTACACCGACGGCAGCTTCGCTCCCGCGACGGTCGATCTCGGCCCCGGCACCTACGCCGTGGAAGTCACCGTAGCCAACGCGTGTGGCAGCGACGTGAGCCGCGACACCTTCCGCATCCTGTCTGCTCCGGTAGTACAGCTGGCGCTCGCCGGCGACTCCCTGTGCCGGACGACCACCGTCCTGACCGGGGTGGTTAACACCTCCACTGGTGACGACCTGCAGTACGCCTGGAGCGTGACCCCCGCCGCCTCCATCAGCGATGCAGGAGCTTCCGCCCCCGACTTCACCTTCTCCGCCAGCGGTACCTACGTGGTCACCGCGGAAGTCAGCAATGCCACCTGTGCCACCGTCACCTGGCGGGATACGGTGGTAGTCCGTACCGCTCCCCAGGTAGACCTGGCCGCGATTCCCGACTTCTGCGGGATGGCCACCTTCGACCCGGCCCCTGCCTTCGGTAACCTGTCCGAACTGGATTCCGTACGCTGGACCTTCCCCGGCGCCACCGGCGGCGACGCCACGGCTGCTTACCCCGGTACCCTGGCCTACGCCGCCCCCGGCAGCTACACGGTCACGGTAGCCGGATACAACGGCTGCGGAACGGATACCGCTTCCCGGACCTTCCGGGTGCTGGAGCCGATCGCCCTGGACGTAGCCCTCGATACCACCCTGAGTTGCGCGCTTCCCTACGAAGTCCGCACCGTAAACCGGACCACCGGTGACGACCTGACCTTCGACTGGTCGGTCAGCGGCGGCGGGGTGAACGCCTACGACCGCACGGCCCGCGAGCCGGTGCTGACGCTCACCGACGCCGGTACCTACGTGATCACCCTGGAGGTGTCTAACCCGGTATGCGGCACGGAGATCTGGCGCGACACCGTGGCGGCCCGTCCGGCGCCCGTACCCACGCTGGCCGACCTGACCGAATTCTGCGGCGACGTACTCCTCACCCCCGGCATCGACTACCTGGGAATGCGGATCGACAGCGTACGCTGGACCTTCACCGGCAGTGATCGGGTTCCCGCCAGCAGCACCGGCCTGTACCCCACCGACGTACCCTACACGGAAGCGGGTGATTACACCTACTCGGTGGATATCTATAACGCCTGCGGCGTGACCCGTCTGGAAGACCGCTTCACGCTCGATACGATGCCGGACATCGACCTGGGCCCCCGCGATACCGTCTGTCTTGCCGACGGGAGCTTCGTACTGGCTACGCCGGTACCCGCGGGTGGCACGTGGCGCGATGCCGCCGGACGCCCCGGCGTAGTGACCGCCGACGGCACCTTCGACCCCGCCGCGGCCGGTGACGGCCTCGCCACGCTCGAGTACGTCTACACCGAAGGCGCCTGCGTGACCGTAGCCAGCCGGGAGATCGAAGTGATGGACCTGAGCTACGTGACCCTCACCGCTACCGAGATCGACGTCTGCGTCACCGAAACCGCCTTCCCCCTCACCGTGGGTTCGCCCGCGGGGGGCTGGTATACCGGTCCCGGCGTCACCGACTCCACCGGAGTCCTGGACGGCAGCCTGCTGAGTGCGGGCGACTACACCCTGAGCTACCACTACCGCGAGCCGGGCAGCCCCTGCGCCGTGTCCCGCGACTTTACCCTGCACCTGCGGCCCCGCCCGCAACCCGTCCTGGAGGTGCCCGAGATCCTCTGCTCCGGTGATACCGTGCAGCTGTTCCACCGGGGTACCGATGCGGTGACCTTCGCCTGGAGCCTGGGCGACGGACAGGCATCTACCGACGAGAACCCGGTCTTCGTGTTCCAACGGGTGGGACTGGATACGATCACGCTCACCACCACCTCCGCCTACGGCTGCAGTACCACGGTGACGCGCGAGATCGAGGTGGGTGACGCGCCCTTCGCGCGCTTCCGGATGAGTACCGACGAGATCTGTGCCGGACAGCCGGTAACCTTTACCGACCGCAGCCGCGCCTACGGGGCCACCGCCTACCACTGGGACTTCGGTGGCGGGGTGACCAGCGATCTGCCCGATCCCGGCCCCGTCAGCTTTGCCGCCGGCGCCCGCGATACCACCTACAAAGTGACGCTTACGCTCACGAACACCTGCGGAAGCCACACCTTCAGCAGCCTGCTGAAGGTGCTGCGGCTGCCCGAAGTGGACTTTGTGGCCACCGACACCGTCGGCTGCTCGCCGTTCACCGTCGGGTTCAGTAACCTGACGCGCGGCCAGGCCGACCGCTACGAGTGGTACGTCGACGGCGTGCTGCACGCGACCTATGCCACGCCGCCCGCCTATACCTTCACCGCCCCGGCGGATGCCGACGCTGTCTACCGCGTAAGCCTGCTGGTCTACAACGCCTGCGGCGTGGACAGCAGCGTACAGCTCATCCGGGTGCGGCAGACCGCCGTGGTGGCCGCCTTCACGGCCGATCCGACCGAGGGTTGTGAGACGGTCGACGTACAGTTCAACAACGAGAGCTCCACCGGGCCCGACCTGACCTACCGCTGGGACTTCGGCGACGGAACCACCTCCACGGAGGCGGACCCGAGCCACCTCTTCCCCGCGGCAGCCGACGACCGGGTGTACACCGTATCGCTCATCGCCGGCAACGGTTGTAGCGCGGATACCACCCAGGCACCCGTGACGGTGTACGCCCGTCCCGAGATAGCCTTCACCACCAACAACGACGTGTGTACCGGCCGAACGATCGCCTTCACCAGCCAGTCGCCGGCAAGCCTGACCGACCACCGCTGGGACTTCGGAGACGGACAGACCCTCACCGGGGTCGAGCACCCGGAGCATGCCTTCTCCGCGGCCGGTACCTATACCGTGACCCTGACCGCCCGCTCGGTAAATGGCTGCCTGGCCACCTTCCGCGAGGACATCGAGGTGCGGACCAAGCCGGAAGCCCGCTTTACCCTGAGCACGACCGAGGGTTGCGCGCCGCTGCCGGTACGGATTTTCAACCAGACCACGGGGGCGGACAACTACGAGTGGGACTTCGGCGACGGCAACGTCTTCCGCGGGGCCGACCCGGGCGTGCATGTCTACCAGCAGCCCGGTGAGTACACCGTGAGCCTGCGGGTGAGCAACGCGGCCGGCTGTACTTCGGATACCATCTTCTCGCCGGTACGCGTCTTCGGCGCCCCGGAGGCGGCCTTCGCCTTCGAGAACACCGATGCCTGCGCGATGCCGCAGGAGGTGATCTTTGCCAACGATTCGCGGGGCGCGACGGAGTACACCTGGGACTTCGGCAACGGACAGGAGTCCGACCTGGAGGACCTGGCCGTCGTATACAACGAGAGCGGCACCTACGAGGTGAACCTTACGGCTACCAACGCCGCCGGATGCTCCACCACGGAGGCCATGGAGCTGACGCTTTACGAACCGCCGGTCGCCAGCCTCGGGTTTACCGACACGGTGGTGTGTGGACCCTTGGTTCTGCCCTTCCTGAACCAGAGCTCGTGGTCGGACTACTTCGACTGGTCGTTCTCCGACGGCTACACCTCCACCGCGGGTGACCTGCGGCGGTCATTCACCACCACCGGTGACTACAGCCTTACGCTCGTAGCCTCCAACGCCATCGGCTGCGCGGACACCCTCACGATGACCAACGCCATCACCGTACTTCCGGTACCGGAGGCCGACTTCAGCTACTACGAACAGGTCTTCGACGGAGCTACGCGACTCATCTTCTCGGATGAATCGGGTGACGACGCGGTAGCCTACGGCTGGGACTTCGGCGACGGCAACTTCAGCGACGTGCAGGATCCCACCCACGACTACGAGGATGGGGCCGAGGGACAGACCGTGCGCCACTGGGTAACCAACGAGTACGGCTGTGTCGACACCACCGCCCTGCCGCTCGACCTCGAGTTCTACGGCGGGCTCTACATCCCGAACATCCTCACGCCGCTGGACAACACCATCGACGAGCAGGACATCTTCCTGCCCAAGGGCCTGGCGCTGACCGACTACTACATCGCCATCTATACCCGTACGGGGCAGCTGGTGTGGGAGTCGACCGAGCTGGACGAGAAGGGCAGTCCCGCCGAGTGGTGGGACGGCACCTACCAGGGCGAGCCTATGATGGCCGGCACCTACGTATGGCGGATACACCGGGCCGAGTTCCTGGGCGGCAGGAGCTGGCCCGGCATGCCCAACGAGCGAGGCAAGAAAACCTGGTCGGGGTACATCACCCTGCTGCGGTAGGAGGACATCCCCGGTCGGTCATGGTGCCGGCCGGGGATGTTTCGTGTGGGAACGGGGTGGCGGGAAAGCAGTGGAGGGAGCCTTTGTCGCAACATGAGACAATAAAAGTCGCATGGGCCCGCGAAAAGCCTCCCGACGGTTTGCCGTGGTGGATAATTGTCTATCTTGCTGTGCCTACTGCGGGCTTTTCGGCCTGCCCCCCCACTAACTGACGATCAAGCAAGATGACCCAATCCGTATTCCATGGCCATGCCATCTCCCCGCTGCGCCTGACCGCCGCCCTGCTGCTGGCCGCCGGCCTCTTCGCCTGCCAGTCCGACGGAGCGGATAGCCCCACCGACGACGGGAGCAAGCCGGAGGAGAATCGCTTCACCACCACCATCCTGAGTGATCCGGGCAGGCTGGACGAGCCGATGGCCTTCACCTTCCTCAGTGACGACGAGATGATGCTCGTGGAGCGTAAGGGCGGCGTAAAAACCTTCCACGTGGGGGACCGCGAGATGCGCACCGTGGGCCACGTGCCGGTCAACATCCTCTACACCAATAAGGAAGGGCAGTCGCGCCCGGCCGAGGAGGGACTGATGGGCGTGGCCGCCGACCCCGACTTCGCCACCAACCACTGGGTGTATATGCTCTACGCCGACCCGGATGAGCCCAAGCACGTGCTCGGCCGCTTTACATTCGACGGCGACTCCCTGGACCTGAGCAGCGAGCAGGTAGTACTCGAGTATCCCGCCCAGCGGGAGGTCTGCTGCCACACCGGCGGCGGCATTACCTTCGACGCCAACGGTAACCTCTTCCTCACCGTAGGCAACAACACGGCCAACCCCCCGATCGGCACCTCCAACCTGGACGAGCGCCCCGGCCACGCAACCTCCGACGACCAGCGCACCGCCGGCAACACGAACGACCTGCGCGGCAAGATCCTGCGTATCCACCCCGAGGACGACGGCAGCTACACCATCCCCGAAGGCAACCTTTTCGCCGAGGGCACGGAGGGTACGCGGCCCGAGATCTACACCATGGGCCACCGCAACCCCTGGCGCGTAAGCATCGACAGCAAGACCGGCTACATCTACTGGGGTGAGGTTGGTCCTGACGCCAGCGAGGATTCCCGCTACGGCCCCCGCGGTTACGATGAGTTCAACCAGGCCAAAAAGGCCGGCTTCCACGGCTGGCCCTACTTCATCGGCAACAACATCCCCTACACCGACTACGACTACGCCACCGACTCGGTGAGCGGGGACTTCGACGTCAACCACGTCGTGAACAACTCGCCCAACAATACCGGATTGACCGAGCTGCCCGAACCGGTGCCGGCCTTTATTTGGTACCCCTATTCGTACTCGGAGGAGTTCCCGTTGATGGGCAGCTCCGGGCGCAGCGCGACCGGTGGGCCGGTGTACCGACAGGCCGACTTCCCGGCCTCCGAGAACCGCTTCCCGTCGTACTACGAGGGCAAATGGCTCATGGTGGAATTCATGCGCGGCTGGATCATGGCCGTGGAAATGGACGAGAACGGCGACTATGTAAGCATGGAGCCCTTCCTGCCGGAAGAGAACTTCTCCAGCGCCATCGATATGAAATTCAGCCCCGACGGCCGGCTCTACGTACTCGAGTACGGCTCGGCCTGGTTCCGCGGCAACGAGAACGCCCAGATCAAGCGCATCGAATACAACGGCGGAAACCGGCAGCCGATGGTAGTAGCCGCCGCCGACCAAACGGCCGGCGCCCTGCCGCTGACCGTACAGCTGAGTGCCGACGGAACCGTAGACTACGACAAGGACGACCTGGACTACCAGTGGACGCTGGTCTCCGACAACGGCTATTCCAAAACCTTTGACGAGGCCAACCCCACCGTTACCCTCGAAGAGGAAGGCACCTACACCGCTACGCTGCAGGTGACCGACGAGGCCGGCAACAGCGACTCGCGCAGCTTCGAGCTCCTGGCCGGTAACGCGCCGCCCGAGGTAAATATCGCCATCAATGGTGGGAACCGTTCCTTCTTCTTTCCCGGCAGTGAACTGACGTACGACATCTCGGTCTCCGACCCCGAAGACGGCTCGGTATCGGCAGGCAAGATCCCCGCCGAGGCCGTGGCCGTCAACTTCGACTACGCTCCCGAGGGTTACGACCCCATCGAGATCGCGCAGAACCACGTGAGCAGCGACGAGTGGGCCATCTTCGCCCAGGGCAAGAGCCTGATCGGCGAGAACGACTGTCTGTCGTGCCACCGGGTGGACGTGTCTTCCGTCGGTCCGAGCTACCAGGCGGTGGCCGAGAAGTACGCCACGGATCCCGGGCAAAAGCCCGTCATCATGAAGCGCATCATCGAGGGCAGCGTCGGCCTCTGGGGCGATCACGCCATGAGTGCCCACCCCGACCTGTCGGAGCGCGACGCCGGCAAGATGGTCGACTACATCCTCAGCCTGAAGAACACCGGAGCCGAGCGGCGGCAGTTGCCGCTGGCGGGCACCTTCGTGACGGACGTACCGGAGCGCGAGAACGGCAAGGGCAGCTACCTGCTGCGCGCCGCCTACACGGACCGCGGCACCGACCAGCTGAAACCGCTGACGGGGGAGAAGATTATCGCCCTGCGTAACCCCTCCCTCAACGTCGAGAAATCGGACGAATCCCGGGGCACCCAGTTGCTCACTACGCCGGGGCGTTCCTTCAACATAGTGGAAGACGGCGGCTTCGTAGCCTACAACGACCTGGATCTGACGGGTATCGGTGAGATCGTCATCTACGCCGACGCCTCTACCCGCTCCGGCGCCGCAGGCGGCCGGATCGACGTACGGCTGGACGGCCCGGACGGGCAACTGGTTGGCACCACCGAGCCGGTTTCCTCCCCGGATATCGACTACCCGGCCGAGATGGCCAAGCTGCAGGCGGCCTGGGAAAAGGGCGGCAAAAAGGGACCCGCGCCCAGCTACGGCGAGCTGCGGAACATATTCCGGCCGACCTACACCGTGCCCGTCAGCGGCGTAAGCGGGGAACACGACGTATATTTTGTAGTACACAACCCGCAGGCCAAGACCGGACAGATCCTGGTCCAGCTGCAGGGTATTGAATTCAAGCACCAGAACCAGCTGTCGCGGTAACCCGCCGTAAAGCCTAAACCTACCGATCATGCAAAGCAAGTTTACCAACCGCCGCGACTTCCTCCGCACCACCACCGCCCTGGCGGGCGGACTGCTGCTGGTCACCCCGGCCGTACACGCGGCCCCGGCCATCCTCAAGTACTATAACAAGCCGAACTCCGTCATCAAGGGCGTACAGATCGGCACCATCACCTACTCCTTCCGCAGCATGCCGGACCAGAGCGCCGAGGCGACCCTGGGATACGTGACCGACGCGGGCATCAGCGCCATCGAACTGATGGGCGAGCCGGCCGAGTCATACGCCGGGGCGCCCGAGAGCGCCATCGACCGCGGTAAGATGTGGGGGATGATGCGCAAGCAGCGCGACGGCCAGCTCACCGCGGCCGAGCAGACCGAACTCGAAGAGATGCGGCAGGCCATGGAGGCCCACGGCCAGGCCATGGCGGCCTGGAGGAGCTCCGCCGACATGAAGAAGTTCAAGCAGATGCGCGACATGTACAAGGATGCCGGCGTCACGATCTACGCCTTCAAGCCCAGCGCCTTCGGTAAGAATAATTCCGACGCCGAGATCAACTACGGCATGCAGGCCGCCAAGGCCCTCGGCGCCAGCCACGTGACCCTCGAGCACCCCGGCGACGACGAATGGACCGCCAAGCTGGGCAGGATGGCCAAGAAGAACGGCGTCCGGGTAGCCTACCACGGCCACGAGCAGCAGACCCCTACCTTCTGGGATACCGCCCTGGAGCAGTCTTCCGGTAACGCCATGAACCTCGACATCGGCCACTACGTCGCCACCGGCAACGATCCGATGGCCATCCTGAAGGCCCACCACCAGGACATCGCCAGCATGCACCTCAAGGACCGGCAGACCCCCGAGCACGGCAAGAACAACCTCATGTGGGGCGAGGGCGATACCCCGATCCCCCGTATTCTGAACCTGATGAGCCAGCAAGAGTACAGCTTCCCCGCCACGGTGGAACTGGAGTACGAGATCCCCGAAGGATCGGATGCGGTGAAGGAGGTGGCGCGTTGCCTGGAGTACTGCCGTAGCACGCTCGAAACGGGTAAGCGCAAATAGGAGAGGTATTCCGGTTGATGGGCTGCGGCCCGGCTGTTTTCTGACAAATGTAAATTTGACTATTATTGACCCGCGGTCCTTACCCGCCCTTCTACCATCATGCCATGAAATACAGCTTCCGCCTCTTCCTGCTTACCCTGCTGCTGGCCTGCGGATCGCCCGATACCCCGGAGACGGGGGCGCCAGAGACAAAGAACGATTCCGGTCTGACCGTGACGGAAAAGCCCTACGGCAACACCGGCGGCGGTGAAGTGACGGAGTACACCCTAGAGAACAAGAACGGCATGCGGGTGGGTGTCATCAACTACGGCGGCATCATCACCAGCATTTACGCGCCCGATAAGGACGGGCAGCTCGCGGACGTGGTGCTGGGCTTCGACAGCCTCTCCGGCTACGAGGGGCAGAACCCCTACTTCGGCGCCTTCGTGGGCCGTTACGGTAACCGGATTGCCAAGGGGCAATTCACCATCGACGGGGAGAAGTACCAGCTGCCCACCAACGACGGCCCCAACAGCCTGCACGGCGGGGATACCGGCTTCAACCGCAAGTGGTGGAACCTCACCCCCCTGGAGGAAGACGGCCGGGTAGGGGTGGAGCTGACCGGCACCAGCGCCGACGGCGACATGGGATACCCCGGTAACCTGGACGTGACCGTGCGTTACTGGTTGGACAACGACAACGAGCTCACCCTGGAATACGAGGCGACCACCGACAAGGCCACGCCCGTAAACCTCACCAACCACACCTACTTCAACCTGAAGGGGGCCGGCAACGGCGACATCCTCAACCACGAGGTAATGATCGACGCTGACGAATTCACCCCCGTCGACGCCACGCTGATCCCCACCGGGGAGTTGCAGCCGGTTGAGGGTACCCCCTTCGACTTTACGGAGCCCACCGCGATCGGCTCCCGCATCAGCGAGACCGACGAGCAACTCAAGCGCGGTGGCGGCTACGACCACAACTGGGTCCTCAACGACAGCGGTCCGGCCCTGCACCCCGCCGCCCTGGTGTACGAGCCCACCACGGGGCGTACCCTGGAGGTGTCGACTACCGAGCCCGGAGTACAGTTTTACGTCGGCAACTTCCTGGACGGCAGCAACGTCGGCAAGGGTGGCAAAGCCTACGACTACCGTACCGGCTTTTGTCTGGAAACCCAGCACTTCCCCGATTCGCCCAATCAGGACGCCTTCCCCTCGACCATCCTTGAGCCCGGCGACACCTACGAGAGCACCACGGTCTACAAGTTCGGCGTGCGCTAGCGCGCAACGCTTCCCTCTCGCTAAGATCCCGTCCTGAGGGAAATTATATTCTGCCTCCGGCGACGGTCCGGATGTTCCGTGTCGCCACCGCCCGGAGGGGCAAAACCATTGTTAAGACGGCAATCTTCGTTGAAAAATAACCGTTTAACCGCTGAATACGGGGGAGTACCCTGTATAACGAAGCGGCCAGACTGGGGTGTACCGGCATTTGCCGGACTACTCCGGGTCGCTTAGAGGCTGGGTTATCACCCGTATACAAACACCTTATTTCTGAACGTGCGCATCCCGTCAAAGCGGAGGTGCCCCGGCGACCGCGTACCATTGCTATGGGCGGTGCGGGGGGGTAAGCGGGTTCGGAGCAATTGTTTGCTTATGCCCCAACCTCTACGCTATTTACTTCTCGTTGCTTCGCTGTTCTTTTCGCTTTCCGGCTTTGCCCAGGACCCCTTCTTTTCGCAGTTCTACGCCAATCGGGTATACCTCAATCCGGCCTACGCGGGCCTGGAGGCGGGTACCCAGCTGATCCTGAACTACCGCGACCAGTGGTTCGGTCTGCCCGATGCGAGCAGCATGCCCTTTCAGGGCGGATTCCGGACCTACAACGTGACCCTCAACCAGCGGCTGCCCTGTATCGGTGACATGGAGCGGGTGACCCTCGGCGTAGCCGGGTCGCTGTTTCAGGACGAAACCGGCGTGGCACCCCTGCGCACCACTGGTGGCGGACTGGCCGCGGCCTTCGAGTACGCGCTGCTGGATCCCGACCGCCGGACGAAAAACGGGCTCACCCGCCTGGATTTCCGGCTCGGTACCCAGGTGAGCCTCATGCAGAGCACCCTGGTCAGCGGTCATTATTTCTTCGCTTACCAGGTGGACCCGGTGGCCGGCGTAATCAGCGCCCCCCAGGTCATTAATGTAGCCACCGGCCCCTACACTAATGTGAACCTCGGCACGATGGTGCGCGGGGCCTGGAAGCACGGCCTGCACGACTACACCATCTTCACGGTGGGCGCCAGCCTGTCGAACGTCAACGAGCCCGACATCGCCTTCGACCCGGAGTCCAACGACGCTTTCCTGCCCCGGCGGACCACCCTCCACATGGGCTTCACCCGCAGCATCAGCTCGATGCGCGGCACGCGCCACTATACCCCTACCTCGATCGCGCCGCAGTTCCGCTGGGATACCCAGCACGACGGTAAGATGAACCTGTTCACCCTGGGCTCCTACCTCTTTGGCAAGGGCTACTATTCCGGGGTCTTTTACCAGTTCAATACGCCGCACCGCCCGGCCACTAATACCGGCAACGGTATCGGGGGCCGCAACTCCAACGCCCTGATCGTCTCCTGGGGCCTCGACGCCCGCACCCTCCTGGATGTCGGCCGCCGCTGGCGCGACCGGGAGACCGGCTGGATCGTCGGCTTTTCCTACGACGTGCCGCTCAGCGGCGTCAACGCCACCGCCTCCCTCGGTACCGTGGAGATCAACTGCCGCATCATGCTGGCCGAGCTGAACTCGCGCTGCCGTGCCATCAGCAAGAACGAACTCTACCCAGGGGCCAAATGCCCCGTCAGCTTCTGACCTGACCGACTTCCCACTTCTGGACCAGCCAACGACTGACTATGCGGATCTTTACCCTTCTCCTTTTTACCCTGAGCACCCTGAGCCTGTACGGCCAG
>JBGTHX010000130.1:0-8157 GCA_041746055.1 Lewinella sp.
AAACCAGAAAGACTGGCTCTTCAAGAGTAAGGGCGGCACCTATCACGGTCACCCCAATCCCTACCGCGGCGAATTCGTGCTGAACCACGGGGGCAAGACCTACTCGGGCCTGCCCGGGCAGTTGGAAGTGAGCTTCCGCGACGTCGCCAAGTATCCCGACGGCCTGGCCCCCGACCCCAACTACCAGGAGGTGGCCTATGACTTCGGCATGAATAAATCACCCAACGGGGTGATCGAGTACAAGTCGAGCGCCTTCGGCGGCAAACTCAAGGGCATGATCCTCGTGGCCCGCTTCAGCGGCCAGGACGACATTGCCGTGCTGCAGCCGGGCAACCAGTCGGGAGACATCATTCAGTCCTTCCTCGACGTGCCGGGCCTCCAGAGCCTGGACGACCCCCTCGACATCATCGAGCATCCCGCCACCGGCAACCTGTACGTGTGCCAGTACGACCGCGGCGGCGGAGCGAACCAGAAACTGCTGCTGATGCGCGTGGCCGATCCTACCCGTCCCGCTCCCCGCATCGCGGCTACCCCCAGCGAGGCCGTACTGCAGGCCACCGTGGGCGTGCCCGGTGCGACCCAGGATACCATGATCGTCTCGGTCAGCAACCAGGGCAACACTGACCTGCACATTAACAGCTTCCGCATCGGCGGCGTCCACGCCAACCAGTTTACAGCCTCCGGCCCGTCCAATATCACCCTTACGCCCGGTAGCCGGCGTTCGTATACGGTCATCTACCGCCCCGCCCTCGACAACAGCGCGCTGGGCTACCAGGAGGGTGAACTCGTCTTCGATTCGGACGGCAATCAGGGAGCGCCCTTCGTAGTAGGACTTTACGCACTGAAAACAGCGAAGTACGGGAGTACCAACGAGCCGCCGCTGCAGGAAATCGTCAATACCCTGGGCTATGCCATCGAAGTCGGCTGGACCAACCTGACCACCAATACCTCCCCTTCGCCCATGGGCGAAGAGATTCCCGTGGACCTGTTCCAGTCCAACGGGGCCGGGCCGGTGACCATCACCCCCGTGGCCCGCTACAGTCCCGCGGAACCCCTGCCCTTTGGCTGGTATACCAAAGTGAGCGGACAGGTGCGCGGCAACGAACTCGCGACTCAGACCGGATCCCTGGCCAATTCGCAGACCCTCTATCCTGCCGTACTGACCGGAGGGAAAAGCAGCTTCACGCCGCCTTCGGGTCCGTTTGGCTTTTATCTGTACTCCGCTCACTTCGGTCGCCACAGCTACTCCGAAGATGCCCTCAACCCTTCCCTTCCGCACCGCATGCGGGTGTACCCGGTCCGCGACCGCGGCAGTCTGCCGGTCAAGGGTTCATTTTTGATCGCGGTAGAAGACGATGCCAATGGAGACTATCAGGACTACGTGTTCCTGATCTCCAACGTGCAACCCTTCACGGCGGAGACGCAGGTGCTGAGGTTCGCTACCCAGACGCAGGAGTTCCCTGTATTGACTGGTAGCCCCGTCGCCCCAAAAAACAACACGATTACCGCAAGCGACGGCCAGACCGGCATAGCCCTCAAGCTGTCGGCCAGCGAACCCTGGGTGGTGCTCCCGGCATCGGCCACTTCCGGCAAGTCCTTCAGCATCGGGGTCAACAACCCCGGCATGACCGCCGGCACCTACAAGGCCCTCGTCACCGCTTCCGCCCCGGGCTACGTGGCTGCAGAGATGACCGTCACGGCCACCGTGACCGTCAACCAGGCCTTCGCCATCAACGTCAACTTCCAGGACAACACATTCAGTCCGCCGTCGGGCTACGTCGCGGACACCGGTGCGCCCTATAGCAAGCAGGGCGACTTCACCTTCGGGTGGATCAATCCCTACTCCCGGACTCCCGAAGACAACTCCCTGGCCGCCCGCGGCGTGGAGCGCCGGGTCTACGAAAGCAGTACCGACCAGGACAAACTGATGCGCTCGTTCGCCATGCTGGACTGGGGTAAGCAGAATCCGCCCGTACCCCACGACTGGGAGATCGCCGTCCCCAACGGTTTCTACCAGGTAGAGGTAGCCGCCGGCGACCCCGATTTCGTGGATAGCCGCCATACCATCCGGGCCGAGGGCCTTACGCTGATCAATGACTTTAACGGCTCCCTGGCTGACTATTTCCGTGTCGGTAAGGGCTACGTGGAAGTCAAAGACGGTAAGCTCACCATCGACGACAACGGGGCCACGGGCCTCGGCAACTCGAAACTTCTATACGCCCGTATCCAGAAGATCGATCCGGGACCCAAAACCGGCGCACTGGTCCGGGTAGAGAACATGACGAAGATCCCGGGCACCACCCGGTCGTTCCCCGCGGATAATTTCTTCAGCTTTAACCGCCTCTTAAGTGGCGGGGACCTGAAAACCCATGACAAAGGGGTCGCCCGCATCCACAATGCAGGTACGGCAGCCCTCGTGATCCGCAAGTTGTACAGCAGCTCGCCGTCAGACTTCACCCTTTCCGGCCCGGTGATTCCCACCAACGGGCTTACCATAGCTCCCGGCGCTTTTGTAGATGTGACCGTCAACTTCGTCACCAACAGCGGCGAAGGCCGCCGCCTAGTGACCGCCAAGTTGGTGATCGAGTCCAACGCCGACAATAACCTCACGACCGACGTTACGCTCCGTGGTGGCTATCAGCTGATGCCGGAGGGCGGCAACGAGTTTACCGCCGAGCAGGTTTTCAACGCTTTCGGCTTCATCACCGAGATGGGTCGGTCGGCCACCGGGTACGTCATCGATCACCCGAGCTCCGATTTCCCCACCGCCGAGCAGGTCAACAGTGGCTCGGAAGGTGACATGGTACTAAGCAAGTTCTGGTTGCCCAAGGACCCTTCCAAGCCGGTGAATATCTTCCACCTGGCCGCCCTGCACGGCCCGGGAGGTGCTCCGGTAGCCACCCGCGACGTCAACCGTAATCCGGTCGGCAACCTTCGCTACACCCACGGCAACTTGTACTACCAGTCGCTCCTGCCCCGGGAAACCGATGTGTCGAATGTGATCGCCCACGCCCAGTCGACTACGCTTACCGCTCCCTTTCAGATCCTGATTGCGGGCTACAGTACCGCCGGAGGAAGTGCGGACGGCACGTTATCTGACAAAATTCTCGGGGTCCGGGCCTTCAAAGCCATCGGCCTTGATGGCAAGGTGATTCCGAATGAATACATTTTCATCCAGGATTACATCCTGACGGGTTGCGGCCCGGGTATGGCCAACTGTGACTGGCAGGACAACGTGGTGTACGCCACCAACATCCGGCCAACCGATCTACCCTCAGCGACTACGATCGCTAACTTCTCCGTACTGTCCAACACCCCGACCGACTACAATGTCTCTGGCTCCTTCAATCGCGGATTCCCCGGAAACCGGCTGGTGTACCGTGCCGAGCAGAGTAACGGCAGTGCGCTACCCGCGTGGCTGCGGTTGAACCCGCTTACCGGTATCTTCCAAATGAATGCGCCCCAGGAGGCGGTCGGGCAGGTGTATACCGTCCGGCTAGCCGTGACCAGTGACAACGGCGAGATCCTGACGGCCAGTTTCCAACTCACCGTCAAACAGGGTCCCATAGTGGTCAACAACGAGCCCCCCGTGGCCGTGGCGTCGATCAATCCGAAGACCGGCATAGAACCCTTACTCGTTACCCTCGACGGCAGTGCTTCCCGCGACCCGGACGGCACGATAGCCCGCTACGACTGGAAATGGAGCGGTGGTTCGGCTACCGGTGTCAAACCGAACGTGACCTTTTCGTCCGGGGTGTATTCCATTACCCTGACCGTCACCGACGATAAGGGCCGGACCGCTACCGATTCGAAGAGTCTCATCGTGAACACGCCCAGCAACGGAGAAACCAAATCTTCCTTCTGGCTCGAAGCGGAATGCGCGGAGGTAGGATCCAATTGGACCACCGCCGCTTCACCCTCCGCCTCCGGCTCCAAGTTCGTGGTGTACACCGGCAGCAATTTCATGAACGTGCCCCCCACCGATGTTCCCGCAAACCGGGTACGCTTTACCCTCAACGGAGTAGAAGCGGGGTATTACCACATCTTTGGATTGATCCAGGCGTACGACAACGCCAGCGACTCTTACTGGGTCCGCATCAACGGGGCCCAATGGTTCCAGTGGAGCGGCGGCATGTCCAAGGGGCTGGAATTCGCCTGGAGCCATCTGCCGGGCGACCTCCCCTTCCTGCAGAACGGCCTGAACACGATCGAATTCGCCTTCCGTGAAAGCGGAACCAAGTTGGACAAACTCCACCTCAACAAGGACGGGGCGATGCCAACGGGTACGGGAATGCCGGCCACAAATTGCGGCGGGACAAGCCCCACCGATCCCACCCCGCCATCCAGTCAGCCGGTAGTATCCCACTGGCTTGAAGTGGAGTGCGCCACCGTGGGTGAACGCTGGACACTCGGCAACGAGCCCACCGCATCCGGCGGCCGGTACGGCGTCGTTACTGGTACGTCCGCTACGAACGCTCCCCCCGCCGATGTCCCGGCCAACCTGATCCGCTTCACCATTCCGAATGCCGGTGCGGGCAACTACACTCTCTTTGCGCGGGTGCATGCCCCTGACGTACAAAGCGACTCCTACTGGGTACGCGTCAACGGCGGCACGTGGTACAAGTGGAGCACCGGTATCCTCAAGGGTACGGACTACATCTGGAATCAGTATCCGGGAGGAAGCGTGACCCTCCGCGAGGGCACGAATACCCTGGACTTCGCCTTCCGCGAATCGGGCACCAAGCTCGACAAGGTCCACCTCAATGTCGTCGGCGCAAAGCCCACCGGCATGGGGGATCCGGCCACGAACTGCGGCAGCAGCTCCGGTACCACTAACGTACTGCCCGTCGCCGTAGCTACCGCCACCCCGAGCACCGGCACAGCGCCGCTGGCCGTCACCCTGAGTGCGGCCGGGTCTAAGGACACCGACGGTACGCTCGTACGCTACGATTGGAAGTGGAACGGCGGCTCTGCTACCGGAGCCACGGCCCAGACGGTGTTCCCGGCCGGCAACTATGCCGTCACCCTCACGGTCACCGATGATAAGGGGGGTCAGGGAAGTGCGGTGGTGCAAGTCACGTCCAATCAGACCGCCTCGGCTTCCGAGGCCTGGCTGGAAGCGGAATGCGCCACGGTAGGATCCGCCTGGATAACCCAGTCCGCCACCGCCGCTTCGAACGGAAAGTCAGTTGCTTACCGGGGTTCGGCCTCTACTTCCGTCCCTCCGGCCGACCTTGCTGCCAACCGCATCCGCTTCACCGTTTCCAACATTGCTGCGGGTGACTACAGTCTGTATGCCAGGGTCCACGCCCCCGATCGGAACAGTGACTCCTACTGGATCCGGGTCAACGGGGGAGCCTGGATGTCCTGGATCAGTGGTATCCTGGCCGGTCCGGGCTACACCTGGAACGGCTACCGCGGAGGTACCATCAAGCTCACCGCGGGTACCAATACCATCGACTTTGCTTACCGGGAATCCGGTCCCGAGCTGGATAAGATCTACCTCACCACCGGACCTAACGGACCTACTGGCATGGGTGGCGCAGCCACGAACTGTGGCACACTGTCTGCCGACCGCGATGGTGACGGGATTGCCAACAGCATGGATAACTGTCCCGACACCTTCAATCCCGACCAGACCCTCCCGATCTTCTACGCAGACCTGGATGGCGATGGCTACGGTGATCCGAACGATTTCGTTCGCGCTTGCCAGGCACCAATGGACTACGTCAGCAACAAGGTGGACAACTGCCCTTCGGTGTACTCCAAGGACCTGACCGACACGGATAAGGACGGTATAGGGGATGTCTGCGATCCGGATACGCAGGTCGGAAGCGTTAACTCGCTGGAAGCGGAATGCGCAACCGTAGGCACCGGCTGGGCTACTCGATCATCAACCACCGCTTCCTCCGGTAGCTACGTGGTATTTACCGGCGATCGTCAACTGGTTCTGCCGACCAGTACCGTGCCCGCTCAATCCGTTACCTTCGCGGTGACGGTGCCGACGACAGGAGTGCACCACCTTTTCCTCCGGCTGAACGCTCCCGATGCCGCCCGCAACTCCTTGTGGGTGCGGGTGGACCAGGGCAACTGGATCCAGTTCTGGAAGGAGATTGGTGGAGCGCAGCTCAGCACCACCAACTTTGAATGGCGCAAGGTGAACGCGGACGGTACCGACCTGTCCTTCAGCTTGACTGCCGGGAAGCATACCATCACAGTGGCCAACCGGGAGGCCGGAACCGAACTGGATAAGGTCCACCTGTCCACTTCTTCCGTACCGCCCACCGGTACCGGAACGGCCGCTTCCAACTGTGGCCAAGCCCCGGCCAGCCTGAGCCCGACCTCCGGAGTAGCCGCTAAGCTGACCCAGGTGGAGACCGAAAGGGTACGGGTCTATCCCAATCCCGCCGTGAACGAACTGAATGTGGTGTTGGAAAGCGACTACCGCGGAACGGTAGACGTAAGGCTCTACGATATATCCGGCCGTGAGATAGGCCGCCAGGAACTCATCAAGGCAGCTACTTCGCTGACCACCCGATTTGAGTTGGGCAATCTACCCACCGGGGTATACCGCATTGAAGTTATTGAGGATCGGGAACGCAGCGTACTGCCCTTCCTGAAAGTCCGCTAAGGAAGTGGGCCGTCCCGGCACAAAACCGGGCCGGCCCACGCCTTCGGGCATTTTGGCTACCAAATCGTTTAAATCACCGCCTAAATCTACTATTAGATGCAGCAACAACTACTTTAGCATTCACCTGTTCCAGGCTCAAAATTATGTTTAAGGATTATCGAAATAGTTCCGGGTTTTTGGCCGGATAATTACTAATAATCGTATATTCATGTCCCGGCAGCAGCTATGCCGCTGGAATATTGGAACGCTCCGCGTCCTATTGGCTTGAGACACACATTTATTACCCCTATCTGGGCGAAACGCGAAACCCACCCGCGCCTCCCCACCAAATACCACAGCAAATAGATACACCCAGTTCCAGTGGGACTGGACTACCATGCCCATACCGGGCATAAAGAGAAGGTAATTCCGCATCCTGCAAGGGATATGCGTGCTGTTAGTTTATTACGAATATTAGTTCATTTGGATGATACCTTCCTGCTCCCCGTGAGTAGCTGATTCCGGTGTATCCCGAATGAATTGAATTTATATCGGTTCAGGCCGGCAGCCCTGGTTGCTGGCCGATTGACTGACCCACCCGGACGTATCACATTCGCCGGGTATTCTTACGATTTTCACAGACTTGGGGCGGGTTACCCGGCTCCTGGTTTGACCCCACAGTTTCTTACAAAGTATTTGGTCTACACACTTTGAACACCACATCATGAATGTTTTCGCCAGAGCAGCAAAGGCTATGCTGCTTCTCCTTACCATTATGTGCTTTGCCCACTTAAAAGCGCAGACAACATCGGGATTTTCATTCATTGAAAACTTCGACGGTTACAGTCCCGGAGACCTGCACGCAGTTGCTACCGGTGTCTGGCTCCGCGAGAATAATACCGGCCCCGTGATACCCTTACTGGATCGCGGCCTGACCACCCAGACCGGGCGGATGCTGGACTTCACCCGCGGCGGACAAACGCACGATTACGCTCCGCTCACGCAAGCGCCCGCGGAACTGTTGCCTAACGTTCCCTTCTACTTCGGGACCTACTACAAGGTGGCCTATATCGGGGGCCCCAACGATCGGATCCGGGCCGCACTGCGTATCGATGACGCGGTCGCCGGCGACCAGTGGATCAGGCAGCAAATAGCCCTGGACAACGGTTCCCTGATCGCCCGCATCGGACTGTTGGGGGGTGGCTCCGACCAGGGTAAGGTCAATATCAACATTGACCAGATTATCCAGTTCGTAGTACGCGGCGTATGGGATGATGTGGCTAACGTGATCACTTACAGCTGGACGATTGCTCCGGCTTTGCAGGAAGAAAATACCAGCTGGACCGTCGCTGGTGCCCACTCCGTATCTGGCACGCCCAAAATCGGCCGGCTCTTCATCAGCAGCTCGGGCGCGAGAAATAGTGGCCTCCTGGGTCCGGTCCGCCTGAGTACCACCTATGCCGAGGTGGTCACCGAAGTGGTGACCGATAACCTGCCACAGGCCGTCTTCCCCTACCGCATCAACTTTCAAGACGTAGCCACCCTCC
>JBGTHX010000131.1:0-2351 GCA_041746055.1 Lewinella sp.
GGTCGGCAGGTAGCTGACTTCTCCGGTGAAGCGGTCGGCGTAGGCGGCGAAGTGCTCCCCGTCACCCACTACCATCCGCACCGGACATGCGCGTTGCACGGCAGCCGCGGCGCGGATCATGGCCTCGGAGGCGGCTTCCAGAACATCGCCCCAGTCCCCTTCGCGGCGGGGAAAGGAGAAGAGCACCAGCTGCTGGGGTTCCCACTCTGCGGGTAGTCTTTTCATGCAAGTCCGTATTTTGGGGGGTAATATCGTCAGTATATGTTTATGATCTTTCGGCTGCTGCTTGTTCTGGGCGGGTGCGCGGGTGCCCTGGTTTCCTGCAACGGCGGGGGCGGCGAAGCTAATGCCAAACAGCAGGGACCAGCTCCGGAGGGGATGGTCTGGATAGACAACCCGGCCGGCGGTTACTATATGGACGCCACCGAAGTGACCAAGTCGGAGTTCGCCGCTTTCGTGGCGGCTACCGGTTACCAGACGGAGGCTGACAGCTTTGGCTGGTCCGGCGTGTTCTCCCTGGAAGAACAGACGTGGCTACCCGTAGAGTGCGCCAACTGGGAATATCCCCGCGGACCCGAAAGCGACGCCGCCCAGCCGAACGAGCCGGTGACCCAGGTGAGCCTGCGCGACGCCCGGGCGTACGCCCGGTGGGCCGGTAAGCGCCTGCCGTCGGAAGAAGAATGGATGTATGCCGCCGGACAGGGCGATGTGACGCGGAACTATCCATGGGGACAGGAGATCCTACCCGACGGAAAGTACCGGGGCAATTGGTGGCAGGGCCCCTTTCCCTACCGTAACGACGTGGCCGACGGCTTTGAGGGGGTCGCTCAGGTAGGGCAGTATCCGGCCACGGACAACGGCCTCTACGACATCGCCGGAAACGTCTGGGAGTGGACGAGCTCCGTCCGGCCGCAAACCGGGGAATCCATCATCAAGGGGGGCTCCTTTCTCTGTAGTACCAGCTATTGCACCGGCTTTAACCTGCAGGAAAGGCAATTCACCGCGGCCGACAGCGGGCTCAATCACCTGGGCTTTCGCTGCGTAGCGGGATAAAAAAAAGCGGCTTCCAATTCGGGAAGCCGCTCAGTAAAAAGCTTAAAGTCGATCATGCCGTGCTCGAGAATCGGCGGTAGAAGTAGACAATGACCTGGTCTGGCCGGCTGCCCCGGCTTCCATTCCTCCGATTGACGATTCAAAGATAGGAGCGGGATCAAGGGCAAACCCGCCGCCTTTAGGAGTGGATTGTTACGGCCAAGGCCGTCCGCGGGATAATCGGTGGATGATTGACAGACTAATATTTCGAATAGGTTGATTAAAAATATAAGCAACCCATTCGCCGAAATTTTGGGCAAATTATGTGCTGAAATCCGTTAATTTAGGGTCCCTAAAGATTCGTTATGGTAAACCCTGGTCCGTGAGGTGTGGTAAGACTGAATTGGTCAAGATATGCCCAAGCAGGGGTAGAGAACGCGCAGGCGGCAAGGAGGCTCCGTCCAACAAATTGCTACAATAATCAACTTTTTCCGGTGGATTTGTTGTAATTTGTGCCACCTGCCGCCAGACCATGAACGAGAGAACCGCCGAGAAACTTACCATCCTGGCCGACGCTGCCAAATACGACGTCAGTTGTAGCAGTAGCGGCAGCAAACGGAAGAACACCCCCGACGGACTCGGGAACGCCACGGGCATGGGCATCTGTCACACTTATACCCAGGATGGCCGCTGCGTCTCCCTCCTAAAAATTTTGTTGACCAATCACTGCATCTTCGATTGCGCCTACTGCGTGAGCCGCCGTAGCAATGATGTCAAGCGGGCAGCCTTCACGGTGGAGGAGGTTGTTGACCTGACCCTCAATTTCTACCGCCGCAACTACATCGAAGGACTGTTCCTCTCGTCAGGCATCTTCAAGAGCGCCGACTATACCATGGAACGTCTGGTGCGGATCGCTAAGACCTTGCGCACCGAGCATAAGTTCAATGGCTACATTCACCTCAAAGCCATCCCCGGTGCGAGCGACGACCTGATCCACGAAGCGGGTCTTTACGCCGACCGCCTCAGCGTAAATCTGGAGATGCCGTCCGAAGTGAGCCTGAAAAAGGTCGCACCCGAAAAGAATTACGCGGAGGTCTACCAACCCATGAATTTTCTGAAGGCCTCCATCACCGGCTACAAGGAGGAGAAGAAGGCCCTGATGAAAACGCCGAATTTTGCGCCCGCGGGTCAGTCCACCCAGATGGTGATCGGCGCCAGCCCCGAATCCGACCAGGACATCCTCAAACTCGCCACCACGCTCTACGACGAGCAACAGCTGAAGCGGGTGTACTACAGCGGCTACGTACCCATCAGTACCG
>JBGTHX010000132.1:0-7533 GCA_041746055.1 Lewinella sp.
ATCACCTGCTCCAGCTCGCCCCGGACGCGAAGACCCTCGAGGCCGGGCGGCGGCTCTTCTACAGCCGGCGGTGGCGGCTGCTGGGCGGCGACGGCGAGTGGATCTGGGGCGAATTCGACGTGAACGGACGGCGGGCGATCGAGTCGGCGGTACAGGTGGTCCGGGGAAAGTTCTCCTGCACCTGCCGTGCCCGCGCCCGGCCCTGTGCCCACGGGCTCGCCCTGGTGTTGCTGCTGAAGAACAACTCCGACCGCCTCACGGTGGGGCAACCGCCCGACTGGGTGCGGTCGGTGCAGCACCAGTCTACCCGCGCGCCCCGCGAGGTCAAGGACGTACTCAAATCCGAAGACCGGCTGGAGGCCCGCCTGGTCCTTATGACCTCCGGCGTCGATGAACTCGAACTGCGGCTGCTCGACGTGGCCCGTCGCGGCATCGCCGACACCCTCGGCCAGGGTTCAGAAACCTGGCTCGCCATGGCCACCCGCCTCACCGACGCCAAGCTGCCGGGTTTGGCCGGGCGCGTCCGACGCCTGGCCTCCCTCGGGGCCGACGGGACCGAGGGGGAGATCGCCCGCAACCTCGGCGACCTCTACCTCTTCATCCGCGCCTGGCGCATCCGCGATGAATTCCCGACCGAGCGCCGCGAGGAACTCTACCAGCTGGCGGGCATTACCACCCGCAAGGACGAGCTCCTCGCCCGCCCCACCCGCGAGGACCACTGGCTGGTGGTGGGCACCCTCTCCGGCGTGGAGGACCGGCTTCGCTACCGCCGCGTATGGCTACGGGGGGAAAAGAGCCGCCGCTATGCCCTCCTGCTCGACTACGCCTTCGGGGAATTCCCCTTCGAGCAGTCGTGGCCCCTCTCGGCCTCCTTCAGCGGCGGGGTGCATTATTACCCTGGCAGCTACCCCCAGCGGGCCGTCTTTCCCGAACCCCGCCCCGGCGGACGACCCTACGACGGACTCACCGGTTATCCCAATTACCGGGACCTGCTCGCCAACTACCGCCGCGCCCTGGCGGTAAACCCGTGGCTGCTGCAGTACCCGGTGTACCTGGCCGCTGTCCGGCCGGTGATGGAAGGCCGGACGGCCACCCTCGTGGACGCGGAAAGCCACAGCCTGCCGGTGGTCGATGATTTTGACGGCTTCTACCGCCTGCTCGCGGTGAGCGGGGGCGGCCCTCTCTCCCTCTTCGCCGAGTTCGATGGCTACCGGCTGCGGCCCTTGAGCGTACTTACTGAGCTGGGGTTGGTGGACGCGTAGCGCGTACCATGCGCCACTTTTTCTGCAGGTCGCGGCGACGGCTCACTTCGTCGAAGCCCGCCTCCTGGAAGAGCCGGAGCACCTGCTCGCTGTTGAACTCGTTCGTTTCGCAGTAGACGCGACCACCGGGGCGGAGGGCGGTGGCGGCGATCTCCGACAGGCGGCGGTAGAACACCAGCGGGTCGGACTCGGGTACAAAGAGGGCCAGGTCGGGCTCGTGCAGCAGGGTGCTGCGGTCCATACGGTCCTTCTCCGAGGGTGGTATGTAGGGCGGGTTGGAGACGATAAGGTCGTAGTACTCGTTGCTCAGTCCCTCCTCGAGGACGTCGCCGCGGCTGAAGTCCACCGGCAATTCCAGTAATTCGGCGTTCTCCCGGGCTACCTCGAGCGCACCCAGGCTTAGGTCCACGCCCAGGCATTCCCAGTCGGTGCGACGCGCCTTTAGCGCCAGGGCGATGCAGCCGGA
Source organism: Lewinella sp. (assembly GCA_041746055.1). GTDB lineage: Bacteria > Bacteroidota > Bacteroidia > Chitinophagales > Saprospiraceae > Neolewinella. The sequence continues at coordinate 1,729 of JBGTHX010000132.1, forward strand.
GCCGGTGCCGAGGTCGGCTACCGTGCAGTGGGTGTCGGGCGGGTAATCCTCCAGGATCCACTCGACCAGCTCCTCGGTCTCCGGACGGGGAATGAGCACGTCGTGGGTCACCTTTAGTTGCAGCCCGTAGAAATCGTCGATACCGGTGACGTACTGGACTGGCTCGCCCTTCTGCAGGCGGTTGAGGACGGTCCAGGCGAGGATCTCTTCCTCCTGGCTCAGGATGCGGGAGCGGTTGCCCTGCCGGTACCCGAAGACGTCCTCCATCACGAGGCGGGTCACCGAGGCGGCCTCGCCCGCCCCCAGGACGGAGCGCAGTTCGCGGGCAATGTGTTTGGTCAGGTCGTCGGTTCTCAAAGCGAAACGGAACTCTCTTTAAAATTGGTTCTTCCACATCATCGACTCCATCGGGCGGTCGCTGACGCGGTTGTACTTGGCGCTGGGCTTCTTGTTGTAGTAGTTCTCGATGTCGCCCTCCACCGAGAAGTAGATCAGCTGACCGATCGGCATACCCTCGTACACGCGCACGGGGTGGGTACAGGAGATCTCCAGCGTCCAGTGGTTGCAGAAGCCGACGTCGCCCTTGCCGGCGGTGGCGTGAATGTCGATGCCGAGCCGGCCCACGCTGCTCTTGCCCTCCAGGAAGGGGACGCTGCTGTGGGTCTCGGTGTACTCCAGGGTAACGCCCAGATAAAGGGTATTGGGGTGGAGCACGAAGCCTTCGGGCCCAATCTCCATTTCCTCGATCTCGTTGTGCTTGCGGGCGTCCAGGATGTGGTCCTTGTAGCGCGCCAGGTGGCCGCCGAGGTGGACGTCGTAGCTGTTGGTACCCAGGTTGGCCCGGTCGAAGGGTCGGATCACGATCTCGCCGCGCTCCATGGCGGCCAAAATCTTCTTATCGCTCCAGATCATGCGCCAAAGGTAAGTTAAGCGGCGGGTGACCGGGAAGCGTATCTTCGTCCACCGGCAAACGACCCCTCCTACATGCACACCGAATCGCGGGAATCCCTGCAGGAAGTTCACGCCTCGGTCGACACCGAGGGCCGCAAGAGCCCCTTCCGGAAACTGCTCGCCTTCATGGGCCCGGCCTACCTCGTAAGCGTGGGCTATATGGACCCCGGCAACTGGGCTACCGACATCGCCGCGGGATCCGCCTTCGGCTACCGGCTGATCTGGGTACTACTGATGTCCAACGTGATGGCCCTGCTGCTGCAGAGCCTGAGCGCCAGGTTGGGGCTCGTCCGGAAGCTGGACCTGGCCCAGGCCTCCCGCGCCCACTATCCGAAATTCGTCAACTACGTCCTGTACGGACTGGCCGAGATCGCCATCGCCGCCACCGACCTGGCCGAGATCCTGGGCATGGCCATCGGGTTGCAACTCCTCACCGGGCTGCCGCTGCTGTGGGGGGTCGCGCTCACCGTCTCCGATACCCTCCTCTTCCTGCTGCTCCAGCGCTGGGGAATGCGTAAGATGGAGGCCTTCATCATCGTGCTCATCTCCATCATCGGCGGCGCCTTCGTGGTGGAGATGTTCCTGGCCAAGCCCGACCTCGGGGACATCGCCCGCGGCTTCGTCCCCGATATCCCCAATGCCGCGGCGCTCTACCTCGCCATCGGGATCATCGGGGCCACCGTCATGCCCCACAACCTCTACCTTCACTCGGCCCTCGTGCAGACGCGCCGCTTCGGCGGGGGAGCCGACAGCCTCCGCAAAGCCATCCGCTTCAACTTCATCGATTCGGCCATCGCCCTCAACCTGGCCTTCTTCGTCAACGCCGCCATCCTGGTACTGGCCGCGGCCGCCTTCCACCGCAACGGCCTGTTCGAGGTGGCCGAGATCCAGGACGCCCACCGTTTGCTGAGTAATCTCCTCGGCACGGAGCTCGCCCCCACCCTCTTCGCGGTGGCGCTGATCGCGGCCGGACAAAGTTCCACCATCACCGGCACGCTCGCCGGACAGATCGTCATGGAGGGCTACCTCCACCTGCGCATCCAGCCCTGGCTGCGGCGATTGCTCACCCGCCTGCTGGCGGTGGTTCCCGCCTTCCTGGTGATCTACTTCTTCGGGGAGGAGGAATCCGGGCGCATGCTCATCTTCAGCCAGGTGTTGCTGAGCCTGCAACTGGGTTTTGCCATCATCCCGCTGATCCACTTCGTTTCCGACCGCACCACCATGGGCGAGTTCGCGATCGGGACGGGCCTGCGCATCCTCTCCTGGATCGTCACCGTGGTGATCGTGGCACTTAACGTACAGCTCGTCATCGGGGAACTCAGCGGGTGGCTCGCCGCCGCGGGAGACCGCGCCTGGCTGCTGTGGGCCACGGTGGTACCGGGCCTGATCGCGGCCCTCGGACTGCTGCTCTACCTGGTTGTCAACAAGGGCTCCGGCCCGGCCGGGGAGGCCCGAAAATCACTCCACGGCACCCTGCCCACGCTCGCCATCCGGGCCCGGAGCGGCTACCGTCGTATCGCCGTGGCGGTGGACTTCAGCGCCGCGGACCAGCAGGCACTCTCGGAGGCCGTAACACTGGGAGGCCAAGAGGCCGAGTACGTGCTTATCCACGTAGTGGAAAGCGCCGGTGCCCGCCTGTTCGGCCGGGACACCTCGGACCGGGAAACGGAATCCGACCGCCGGATCCTGCGCGTGTACACGGAACGGATGGCCCAGGAGGGCTACCGCGCCACCGGCGTGCTCGAGCACGGTCAACCGGGCCGCAGCATCGCCGCCGTCGCCATCCGCGAGGGAGCCGACCTGATCGTCCTGGGCGCCCACGGCCACGGATGGTTCAAGGACCTGCTCCTCGGCACCACCGTGGGCGCGGTACGCCACCGGGTGGGCATCCCGGTGCTGGTCGTGCGCGAGCCCTAGCCGCCCTCGCTGGGTACGCTGACGGAGTACGGACCAACCGGCTCAAAGGCCTCCAGCCAGTAATCGGTGCTAAGGACGTGGATCTCCCGCTCCCCGTCACCGGCGGCCTTTGAATCGGCGGACCAGATCAGGAAGGGGGCCGAGGGAAAGTCCCCGCCCCGGAGCTCGTCGTCGTAGAGGCGGTGCAGCAGGGCGTGTCCGTCCATACCGGGGGCCAGCAGGCGCAGCAGCAGGGCGGGGTCGGGTTGTTCGAGCAGCTCGTTGCTGTCGGGGTCCTTGGCCTTGATCCGGATGGTCACGGAGCGGCCGTCGGGCTTGGGGTGTCCGCCGTTGAAGGCGGCGTAGAGCAGACTACCCACGCGGAAGAAATTGCGGTGGTGGCGGGGCTCGGGGTACTCCTCCCAGAGGCGCTCGGTGTCCATTTCATGGCTCGAATTCTGGATCTGTCCGGGGGTCAGGTCACCTTCGGGGAAGACGTATCCGATCAGCAGGGCCGCGGCTTCCGCCTTGGGCATCTCGGCGAGGGAGAGGTAGGCCATATCCTTGAGCTCGTCTTCCGAAAGACCGGAACTGTCACCGTACTCGGTCAGATCAAGCAGGTTCCGGTAGTCGGCGGTGGTCCAGTCGCCCGGCATTTCGCGGAGGGCTTCGGAGGATACGGGGGTTACGGTGTAAGTTGGATTCATTGTTTGCACAACACCCCCGGGAGGAGCATGTGCGGGCGGGGCCGCGGGTGCGGTATCTTTCGGAAAGGCGGGGGAAAGGACCTCCCTTGTATGCCGGTGGACACTTTCCGCTTTAATATCCCGCCCGGTTCTGATTCCCGCGTCCCCGCCGTACGCCCGGCAACACCTTTACCACGCTGACCGTTAATCCCCTACAAGCTTTCCCGATGCCCAAAAAACTGCTTTTACCCCTCCTCCTGCTGCTGGTAATGACGACCGTGGCCCGAGCTTCCACCATTCTGATCCCGATGGACGACGAGCAGACCGACCACCTCAAGGCCTACGGCATCACCTACTGGGTACTCAACAACCAGATCGAGGCCTGGTGGCTCCTCAACTACCGGGGCGGAAGCTTCGCCTTCCAGCACAGCCGGGAGTTCGAGCGGGAGTGTCTCACGCGGGGGGTGAAGTACGAGGTAATCTCCGACGCCCGCTTCAACGGCATCCTCGAGGAGATTGCCGACCCCGAGCGGAACATGGACGCGATGAAGCTGGAGAAGGCACCCAAGATCGCCGTCTACACCCCCGATTACAACTTCCGCGAGGGCACCGAAGTACAGCCCTGGGACGACGCCGTGACCATGGTCCTCACGTACGCCGAGATCCCCTACGAAACCATCTACGACACCGAGGTGCTCAACGACAAGCTGACCGAATACGACTGGCTGCACCTCCACCACGAGGACTTCACCGGTCAGTTCGGCCGCTTCTACCGCAGCTACCACACCGCCCCCTGGTACCGCCGGCAGGTAGCCTACCAGGAGGAACTCGCCGCCCAGAACGGCTACGCCAAGGTGAGCGAACTTAAGCTCGGCGTGGTAAAGAAGGTCCGCGAATACGTCGCCGGCGGCGGCTTCATGTTCGCCATGTGCTCGGCCACCGACAGCTACGATATCGCCCTGGCGGCCGACGGCGTCGACATCTGCGCCCCCTACTATGATGGCGACCCCATCGACCCCAACGCCCAGTCGAAACTCAATTACAGCAAGACATTCGCCTTCGAAAACTTCCAGCTGGAGGCCAATCCGCTGGAGTACGAATTCAGCGACATCGATCACAACCCCCGTCCGGTATCCCCGGAGCAGGACTACTTCACCCTCTTCGACTTCAGCGCCAAGTGGGATCCGGTACCCACCATGCTCACCCAGAATCACGTGCGCACCGTAAAGGGCTTCATGGGGCAGACTACCGCCTTCACCAACAGTCACCTCAAGAGCAGCGTGCTGGTGCTCGGCGAAAACAAGCCCGCCCAGGAGGCCCGCTATATCCACGGCCAGATCGGCGAAGGTTTCTTCACCTTCTACGGCGGCCACGACCCGGCCGACTACCGCCACCTCGTCAACGACCCCGAGACGGACCTGAGCCTGCACCCCAACAGCCCCGGCTACCGGCTGATCCTGAATAATATCTTGTTTCCCGCTGCTAAGAAGAAGGAGCGGAAGACTTAGTAGAGCAACTTGCTTCGCTCGTTGGGGTAGAGGCTCGCTGCGTTCGCGGTAGAGCTCGCTCGCGCTCACGGTAGAGACTCGCTGCGCTCGCGGTAGATTAGACGACTTTCCAATTGGCGTAACGGTCGGGGTTGTTGAGCATGTATGTTAATAGGCGCCCTACTTCTTCTGAGCATTGGCAGAGGGCATGATAATCGACTTCGGTGAGGTATTTCGCGTCGAGGGCAAAATCGAGCCAGACTTGTGTTTCGTAGTTTTCCGCAATGCAGATAGTGAGCTTGGATTGGAAGTGTTTAGGATAATTCCTCACGCCATATACCTCTCCCAGGTTGGCACACACGGAACGGGAACACCGTCTGATCTGGTCGATCATACTCACCTCTACCGGAGGAAAGCGGGCCGAGTGGCAGTGTACGTTGCGGGCCAGGGAAAACGCTTTCTGATAAGCCGCCCAGGACCTAAATCCGGAAGTCTGCATGGATTGTTGTTTTACCGTCAATCTCCCCGCCCCTCACCGGCTTACCCGTAACCTACCCGTATACTTGCGAATAAATACGTTTACAAACGCCCTCCCCCTCTACCGCGAGCAAAGCGAGCTCAACTCTACTACCTTTACCCCTATCCCCTTCAAACCTTCACCCCACCACCCCACCCCTTGATCCAAATCTTCGTCACCGGCGGCACCTTTTACCTCTGTATCGCCATGGAGGGCACTCGCAAAAAGGTGGACCGCTTCAAGACCGGCTTCTACTGGATCGCCCGCG
>JBGTHX010000133.1:0-8812 GCA_041746055.1 Lewinella sp.
TGGGGACATCAACTGCGGGGGAGGAACGGACGGGTCGATCGACCTGTCCGTGACCGGAGGTACCCCCTCCTACACCTACCAGTGGTCGAACGGCGCCAATACGCAGGACATTACGGGACTTGCCGCGGGAACCTATACCGTCACGGTGACGGATGCGAACGGTTGTACGGGTATGCATACTGCCACGGTCAACCAACCCCAGCCGATCGTGGTCGGCGGACAGGTAGATGCGAACGTGAGTTGTAACGGGGCTTCCGACGGCGCCGTGACGGCCTCCGCGACCGGCGGTACAACTCCCTATACGTACGTCTGGTCCAACTCCGCCACCACGGCAAGTATGACCGGCCTGGAAGCCGGCACCTACTCGGTGACGGCAACCGACGCCAACGGCTGCTCAACTACCGGCGAGGTGACGATCACCGAGCCTACGGCTTTAGTAGCCACCGCCACCGGTGACGCCAACGTATCCTGCTTTGACGGTACCGATGGGGCCGCCTCGGCTACCGCTACGGGCGGCGCCACCCCCTACACCTATCTCTGGTCTAATGCCGCCACCACGGCAAGTATGACGGGTTTATTAGCCGGCACCTATTCGGTCACGGTGACCGACGCCAACGGCTGCACCGCCAGCGATGCGGTAACCATCAACCAGCCTACGGCCCTGGCTGCGGCGATTACGCTCGATGCCGACGTTACCTGCCACGGCGGCAACAACGGAGCCCTTACGGCCTTCGCGACCGGGGGCACCAAGGACTATACTTTCCAGTGGTCGACCGGGAGCGAGACGCCCGTTATCACCGACCTTGCCGCCGGCAGGTACACGGTCACCGTGACCGACGCTAACGGCTGTGCCAAGACCGCTTCCGCCACCGTCACCCAGCCGGATGAACTGAAGGGAACGATCACCGTCGATGCCACGGTCAGCTGCTACGGGGAGAGCGACGGCGGACTCACCGTTGCCGCTACCGGCGGAGTGGGTTCTTACGCTTACTTCTGGTCGGATGAGGCCGGCAGCACCACCCCCGGTATCACCGGACTGCCCGGCGGTGCCTACACGGTGCGGATCGTTGACGAAAATGGCTGCACGGCGATCGCCTTCGGTGCCGTGGCCGAACCTGATACCCTGATGATTGGCTTCGCCACGGTGAAAGATTCGGGGGCCGGAGACGGTAGTGCAAATGCCCTGGTAACGGGTGGCTCCGAGCCGTACCTGTACGCCTGGGACACCCTGCCCGTAGTGACCACCCAAATGCTGAGCGGACTGGTTCCGGGTAGCTACACCGTGACCGTGACCGACCGCAATGGCTGTGTCGCCATCGACAGCGCCACCGTGACGGCTGCGGCCCCGGGAGAGTTCTGCGAGCTCGCCATCGGCATCGACAGTCTGCTGGGTGGACCGGCTGAAAGCATCCGTAACCTGAAATCCATCGACAACAGCGATTTCGCGAGCATTCGCCTGGGCCCCGGCGCACTGGCGGGCTGCCTTGAGAACAACGATTCCCTCTTCCACCCGATCTTCTACCGCTTCACCGGTGATGGAAACACCTACCGCATCTGGTCGGCCACGGACGACGGCGACACTGCCCTTCCCGACGGCGATACCCGCGGCATCCTGGTCGCCGGAAATTGTGATTCCGCCGTGCCGATCCTGTGCAGCGATGACGAATCGGAGGACGCCCTCAACCTGATGCTCGAATTCCAGACGGAAGCCGGCATGGAATACCTCCTCCTCGTCGACGGCGGAAGCGAAACGGCCACGGGCGAGTACCAGTTGCGGGCCGCCCGCGTCAGCACCACTTCGGTAGCCGAAGCGACCATCCGCGAAGCAGCCGTATATCCCAACCCCACCGCCGGTAAGTTCCGCGTAGACGGGGTGGACGTACAGACCGTCAAGGTATTCGACGGCTACGGCCGGCAGGTCAGCGAGCAGACCGGCCGCGGTGCCGAAGTGGACATCCAAAACCTGCCTGCGGGTATCTATACCCTCCGGATCCTGGACCGGCAGCAGGCCACCTACACGGCCCGGGTGGTGAAGCAGTAGGCTTCGTCAACCCCCCCCCGGCCCGCACAAGTAAGGCCCGCTTCCCCTGGGGAGGCGGGCCTTGCTCGTTGGGGCCGGGTTAGTACAGCGTATAGCTCAGTAGGAAGCGAGCCCCGGACGTGTTGCTGGAAGCCAGAAGGGTGCGGAGGCTACGCGGTTGTTGCGGCTGCTGTCGGACTTCTCCCCCGGAGAGGAAGACGAACCCCAAGCTGGCGGTGCCGAAGGCCTTCAGGTTCGGATTGATGAAACTGTAGTACCGGAAGCCCAGCGGCACGTCGATCGCCGAGTAATCGACGGTGACGGTGACGTCGCGATCGCGGACCAGCTTGGTACCCGTTGAGGCGTATTTGTAGTAGCTGGGCCGCAGGACCAGGGCATATTTATCATTGCCCGAGGGCAGGAGGAATTCCAGGTCCAGGGCGGGACGAAAGACGGTCCGGGCGCCCATACCCACGTAATTCTCCCGGTCATCGGTAAACTGGAGCAGCAAGCGGGTATGATACCATCCGGGCTGCACCGCGAAGTGAAACTTTTTGGTATTCGGTTCCGCGTTTTCGAAAGTCACGCCCCCGTTACCGCCGGCACAGGCGTTGTATGCCACCACAGCGCAGACGGACCGAGAGCTGGCCGTTTTCCAGCAGGGAGCGGTGGTAGGTGAGCGCTGCTGGTTCCCCATCCCCTACCGCCAAGAAATACTTGCTCACCCGGGGGGCCAGATAACTGTACAGGGTAGCCTCTCCCTCCACCTCGACGCGGAGCAGGACGCGTTCCCTTTGGGGGACGGGGATCGTGTCGGGCGGGCTCAGCCCTTCGACGGAGGATTTCTCGATCACGACTTCTCGGTTTACGTATCTGGCCTTGCCGTCAATGCCGAATTCCTCCAGCGATTCGGTGGTGATGCGGGTAGCGTCCGCGTCTTGTCCCCGGATCACCTCGATCTCCGCGGGGTGGTAGCGCCAGTCGCGGTTCAGGATAAGGACCTCGGAGCGTTGGCCGGCCGCATCGATCAGGTAGCCCGGCTCGAAGGTTTGCTGGGCGGAGAGGGAGGTGGTCTGATTTGCAGCCACGTGTCACCCGGGCCCGGTTTTTTTTCCCGTCAGCTGCCGGTTGCCTACAGGGAATATCCCACCATCAGCCGGTACCCACTGGTCCGGGTACTGAATCCTACATCGAATAGGGTACTGCCGCTCTTCTCGTATCCCAGTGCAAGCAGGAACCGGTCACCGTACCGCAGGCCGATCTCCGCCGCCAGGGATATCGTGCCCTGCATTCGGAACAGCTCGCGTTGGTCAAGTTCCACCTCTCCGAAGGGTACGGTGGTACCCAGGCTGCCGGTACCGAAAAGCCGCATCCGTTCGGATAGAAAGCTGTAATACCGAACGCTAAAGGGAAGATCGAGCGCATGGTAAGAAACGCTGAAGGTGGACGAGCTGGTGGGATCGGATACGGTGCCGGAGGCCGTAAACTGATAATAGCTGGGACGCGCGAGCACCGCAAATTTATTGCCGCCGAAGGGGAGAATGAATTCCACGTCCACCCCCAGGCGGGCCACCAGGTTACGCGGTGTTTCGGCAATGACGGTACCCTCAGATTCACTGACCCAGCGGAAGTGGGTGCCGTATAGCCCAGGCAGAATCGTCAGGTAGAAGGATTTGGCGCCCGGTACGGCATTGTGGTACACTACGCTGCCGTCCGCGGCGCAGTCGTTGAACGCCACCACGCGGGCTCTGAGGTCCGGGAGCTGGTAGCGCACCCGGGCATAGTCGGCGGCGGCCCCGCAGGCCAGGTGGACGGCAAGTTGCCGGCGATACGTATCGGCCTCAGCGACCTTACCGTCTTCCCGGAGGTAGCGGGTGTAGATCAGCTGGCTGGGATCGCGGCCGCCTACCGCCAGAAAGAACTTGGTCACTTGCGGTGCCAGGTAACTGTACAGGTCGGCAGGCCCCTCCACCTCGACGCGCAGCAGCACCCGCTCCTTGCGGGCGACGGGGGCGGCGGTCGAGAGTTGTGAGGAGGCCGTAGGGGACTTCTCTATCACCACCTCCCGGTTGACGTACCGGACTCTTCCGGGGATGCTGAATTCCTGCAGGCTTTCCGTAGGAAGGTGTACGGGTTCCGCGCCGGGTGACTTTCGGACCACGATCTCGTCGGGATTGAAGCGCCAGTCTTCATTCAGGATCGCCACCTCCGTACGCCGGCCTCCGGAGTCGATCACGTAGCCGGCCTCAAAGGTCTGCTGGGCGTACGCCGTGGAGGTGATCAGGAACAAGCAGGCGAGAAAATAACGGGCGAAGGCGGACATAGCGAAGCGGAAGGGGATCAGGGTAAAGGGATAACGGTGGCCGCCCGGCCAGCTTATCCCGTCCCCCCGCTTTAAGGGTTTTCCCCGGCACCTGCGCTCCGCCGCCCCCTGGCGCTGTGTCTTAGGCGACGAGCCGGCCACCCTCGAACTGCCGGGGGGCGGGGGCGCGGGTGCCGTGGTCATCAACAACTATCCGGGGTTCTCTCCGCAGGGCGGTAGCGTGGAATTGCCGCCCTGGCAGGCGGTGGTGCTCCAGTACAAAGCGGTTTCCAACCGCGAAGTTAGATGCGGCTTCCAGCCGCGCAGTGAGATGCGGCCTCCGGCCGCGGGGTATTCAACCGCAGAGGCGCGGAGGGCCGCAGAGACTTAACTACCGAGTCTCCCCTCCGCGCTTAAAAAATGCGGTACCAACCTTTCAAGTTTCATCCACCGCAAACAGCACGTTCCGCACCACCGACCGCGAGTCCGCCGAACCGCCCAGTGAGCCCGACAGAATTCCGACCGACGCCAGGAAGAGCACCAGCCTGACGTGGGCCCCGGTGGTCGATCCGTCGCGTGCCGAGGTCCAGGTGCTCATCAGCGGATCGGGAAACACGAAGAGCACCACCCCGTACATCATGAGGGCGAAGAACACGAACAGGCAGCCGAGGGTGAGTACCAGCGCCAGGGCGGTAGCGACCGCCGTGACCACTGAGCTTTCGGAGATCTCGCCCTGCCGCGTGGACACGAGCCGGAAGGAGAAGGCCCGGTACAGCACGAAGGTGCCGGCCAGGAAGCTGGCCACCACGAAAACGGACAGTTGCGCGGTCGACACCGAGGCCGCGAAATCCCACGTTTCTGCGCCGAAGACCAGCAGTACGATGGCCGACAGCGCCGTGGCGATCATCCGGGGTAATTTGGTGGCGATGCGCAGGGGGTTGGAGCGCCAGGCGGCGCGGAGGATGCGGGGGACATTCCGGATGGACTGCCGGAAAAAGAAGGCAAGCCGCCTGCGGCCGGAATAGCGGTCGTTGGCTTCCCGGGGCAGGCTGTCGGACATGCGCCGGAACTGCGCGTCGGTGAAGTGGTCCATGCCATCCAGGTCGGCGGGGGCCGCGATGCGGGCCATATAGTTGGCCGGGTCGTTCTGGTAGCCGAGGTTCAGCAGGCGGCCGAAGCAGTGCAGCATCAGCGTGGCGAGGCGGTCGGCCAGCAGCTTGTGGTCCTGCTCTTCCGGACGCTGGTGGTCGGCGAGCCGGCGCGTGGAAAGAATAGCCACGTTCGTGAGCTGGGACGGCAGGGCCAGGAGGTAGGAGAGGGCATCGCCGGAAATCTCCACGTCGGTGACGATGAGCAGGAAGGCGAGCCGCCGCTCGGTTTTCTCATTGATGCCGATCTGCACGAAGTCGAGGGCCCGGTAGCCGTTCTCGTCGGGGGTGAGGGGTGGCCCGGCGAAGGTGAGGGAGGTGATGGCGAGTTGGGGCTCGCGCTCCAGCGCCCGGGTGAAGCGTTCGGTGGCCCGCCGGGTAAGGGGGCCGAGCTCCGGGGAGGAACGGCCGGCGACTTCCAGCTGCATGATGCCGACTGCTATGGGACGGGGGGTCATGGGGTGAAGATCGGCGGTTTGGGGGACTTGGGTGGGTGGGGGAGAGTTGTATGGTTTTTAGTTTCGGCCCGCATACTGAGTAAGTAACATACTATAATGTGCATTTCCTTAGGTACATGGATCACCGCAATTGTCTTTCGTTCGAAAGACCTTATGCCGGACCCTTCTCACATTTAGGCAAGGAAAAAACCCGTAAATCGTACTTTCAGGCCCTATGCTCGCTTTTATTCCTCTGTCTCCCCAGAAATCTCTCAACAAAGCCTACCGCAAGGAAAAAGTCAGCCGCGCGGCGATCGACCGGCTGAAGGCGGAGCTGCCGCTGCTGCTGGACCGGATCGCCAACCCGGTCGAGACGGAGGAAAATCATAAGAACCACTTCATGACCTTCCTGCGCCAGGTATGGTACCGGGAGGCGGACTGCCTGGTGGCCACCAAGGGACGCATCGACGCGGTCATCCACGACGGGCCGAAAGCCAAGGACCCCGTGGGGGTGATGATCGAAGCCAAACGGGCCCGGAATTCCGCGGAAATGTGGCACCCGCGCCCCGGCGCCCAAACGAATAAAGCCCTGCTGGAGCTCGTGCTCTACTTCGTCCGCGAACGGGAAAGCGGCAACGTCGGGATCAAAAGCCTGGTCATCACCGACGGCGACCAGACCTACATCTTCGCCGACCGCGACTTCGAGCGGCTCTTCTGGGAAAAGAAACGCTTCCGCAAGCGGCTGCTGGAGATCGACGCCGACCCCGGAAAGACCAACGCCCTCGCCTACGAGTACGTCGCCGCCCACCTGGCCGAACTGGACGACGAACTGCCCTGCACCGCCCTGAAACTGAGCGACTACCGGAAGTGGTGCGAAGACGGCCGCGAAGACACCGACGATAAGCTCACGCCGCTGTACAAGCTGCTCGGGCCCGTCCACCTGCTGCGCCGCGCCTTCGCCAACGACTCTAACAAGCTCGACAAACGCTTCTACCGCGAACTACTGCACATCATCGGCCTGGAGGAGGTGAGCGTGGACGGGAAAGGCCAGGTGAAAAAGAGCGGCGGCAAAAAGATCATCCGCCGGCTGCCCCCGGGCGCACGCCACCCCGCCAGTCTGCTCGAGAACGTGATCGACATGGCCAGCACCGACAAGCGCTGGCGGCAGGTACCCGACTTCCCGACCTACGGTAGCGACCAGGCGGAACGCGAATTTGCCGTGTCGCTGGAGCTGTGCATCACCTGGATCAACCGGATCCTGTTCCTGAAACTGCTCGAAAGCCAGTTGGTGAGCTACCACCAGCCGTCCGGCGAGCCGGCCCCCGCGACGGCGCGCTCCTACAAGTTCCTGACGCCCAAGCTCATCCCCGACTTCGACGGCCTGCATACGCTCTTCTTCAAGGTGCTGGCGGTAAAGCCGGCCGACCGGCAGCCCATCGTGCGCCAGTTCGCCCACGTGCCCTACCTCAACAGCTCCCTCTTCGAGCCCACCGAGCTGGAGGAGCGCCTGCTGTACGTGCACGCCCTCAAGGACCAGTTCGAACTGCCCTACCACACCCAGACGGTGCTGCGCACCAAGGGCCAGGACCATACCCTCCACTACCTGTTCGCCTTCCTCGACGCCTACGACTTCGGCGGGGGCGGCGGGGCCATCCAGGAGGAGAACAAGCCGCTCATCAACGCCAGCGTACTCGGCCTGATCTTCGAAAAGATCAACGGCTACCGCGACGGCAGCTTCTATACCCCCGGCTTCATCACGGAGTACATGTGCCGGGAGACGATCCGGCGGGCCACGGTACAGAAATTTCGGGAGGCCGACGGCCCCTTCGCCGACTTCGATTCCGACGACTTCGGGGACCTGGCCAGCTTCCTAGGCCGCAAATACAAAGCGGACGAAGTCGAGGCCGCCAACGCGGTGGTCAACAGCATCACCGTCTGCGACCCGGCCGTGGGCTCGGGCCATTTTCTCGTCTCCGCGCTGAACGAACTGATCGCCGTAAAGGCGGAGCTGGGCATTCTGGGCGGCGGGAGCGCGGGAGCCACGTTCAACCGTGACATCCAGGCCTCCGTAGAGAACGACGAACTCCTCCTCACCTACCGTAGCGACGGCCGCCCCTTCGAGTACCGCGTACGGGAAGACTCCCACGGCCGCCTGCAGGTAGACGATACCGTGCAACTGGTACAACGCACCCTCTTCCAGGAAAAGCGCACCCTGATCGAGAACTGCCTCTTCGGAGTGGACATCAACCCCAATTCGGTGAAGATCTGCCGGCTCCGGTTGTGGATCGAGCTGCTGAAGCATGCCTATTATCAAGAGGAAAAGGGGTTAAGGGGGGGAGGGGCTACGGGCAGCCTTAACCCCGTAACCCCTTCGCCCCTTTACCACCTGGAAACCCTCCCCAACATAGACATCAACATCAAGCAGGGCAACAGCCTGGTGAGCCGCTTCGCCCTCGACGACGACCTGAAGGGGGCCCTGGCGGAGAGCGACCGCTTCACGCTGGACAGCTACCGGGTGGCCGTGGCTACCTACCACCGCGCGACCGGCCCGGACGAAAAGCGGGAGCTGCTGGAGCTGATCGACGCGATCAAGGGCAACTTCCAGTCGCACATCGGCCGCAACGACAAGCGGGTGGTGGCCCTCTCTAAGTCCCGCGGCAAGCTGCAGCAGCTGGAGGGCCTGCTGGAGGTCGGCGACCTCTTCGGCTCGGTGGACGAGAAGAAGGTACGCCGGGAGATCAAACCCCTGAAGGCGAAAGTCGACAAACTGCAGACCGAGATCGAGGGGGTCAAGAACAACGCCATCTACCGCGATGCCTTCGAGTGGCGCTTCGAGTTTCCAGCGGTGCTGGGGGCGGACGGGGAGTTTTTGGGCTTTGACGTGGTGGTGGGGAATCCGCCTTAT
>JBGTHX010000134.1:0-2986 GCA_041746055.1 Lewinella sp.
TCGATGAGATCGACTGGCTGCACCTGGAATCGCTGGCCACCCGCTGGCTCCTCCTCTGGCCCGACGACGGTCAACCCGACGAAGACTTCGGTATCCTGCTCGGCGGCCGCTCGGCCCGGGTACAGGAGGTGATGGAGCGCAACGCCGACCTGCGGGCCCTGGAAAAACTGTACTTCGACTTCGACGCCCCGCGCCGCTACGGCTTTCGCCTGCGGCGGCGCAGTCTGCTGCTCTCCCTGGGCGGCCGCCTCGCCATGGCCGCCGTGGCGGTGGCCACCTTCTTCAGCTTCACCAAGCCCTACCTGGGCCTGCTGCTGCTGGTAGTGGTCGGCTATCCGAGCCGGGACTTCCGCATGTACCGCCACCTGCTGTACCGCGGTTCCGCCCTGGAATTCAGCGCGGCGGGCGTCCTGGTCCGCGTACCCGAGCTCAATATGTTCTACTGGCACGATTACGTCTCCTACCGGCTCTACCGCCACGAAGCCGTACTCGTGCTCGTGGCCCCCGATGAGCAGGAGGTAACGGTGGACCTTTCCCCCTACCACCTCGAGGATTACAGCCACCTGGTCTCCATCATCGACGCGTACATCGAGCAGTACAGCCAGCGGGTCAGTCTGGCGCAGCTGAATTAGGCTGCGTCACTGGATTCCCCGCCCAAGACCTATCCACCCATCATATCAGAGCCCTGCGAGGAGGAGTTCGTATTCTTCCGCTGGAAGAGCGAAGCATCCATCTTGCCGAAGCGGTAGGCGAAGTTTAGGCGCACCGTCTGGGGGTTCTGCAGGCGGCTGGTTTCCTGGCTGAAGAAGTCGGTGACCGTGTAGCTGCCGAATTTACGGGTGCCGAAGATGTCCTGGATACTCAGGGTCAGCGAGGCGGCATTGTTCCACAGGCTTTTGCGCAGTGAGGCATCCACGAACCAGACCGGCTGGGTGTAGCCCTGGGCCGTGTTCTGGCTGGGGCCGCCGCCACCGCCGCCGAAGGCATCGTTGTTGGTGGTCGGGGTGAAGGAAGCGCGGGTACGGTACTCGCCGTTGAGCTGCAGGGCGAAGTCCTTGGGCAGCTGGATCTGGGCGGTCTCCTTCAGGAAGCCGCTGAGGCGGCTGACCTGCAGACCGGCCTCCAGGTTGCCGGCGTCGACGACCGACTGGTACACGTTCAAATTAGAGGTCAGTTCGAGCCAGCCGAAGAGGCTGTTCTTCAGGGTCACCTCGGCACCGTAGGCGGTGGCGCGGTCGGTGTTGGCGTAGCTGGTCACGATGGCGTCCTGGCCGAGCTGCTGGTTGAATTCGGAGAACTGGTAGGCGGCGATCAGGTCAGTGGCCTGCTTGTAATAAACCGACACGAGCAGGTTATTGCCGCTGGGGAAGATGTTCTGGTACGACAGCTCCAGGGAGTTGGTAAACTCGGGCAGCAGCTGGGGATTTCCGCGGCGCAGGTTCAGCGAGTCGGAGAAGTCGGTGAAGGGCATCGTCTGGAAGAAGTTCGGCCGGTTGATGCGCCGCGTGTACGCCAGTTGCAGCTGGTCGCTGTCGTTGAGCTTCCGGGTAAGGAACGCGCTCGGGAAGAGGCTGATGGGGTAGTCGATCTGGAAGGAGGAGTCCTGGCCGGTCAGCGTACCCTCGTAGAAGGAACTCTCGGCGCGCAGGCCCACCTGGAAGCCCCAGTCGCCGATCTCCCGGCCGGCCTGCAGGTAGGCCGCGAAGACGTTGTCCTGGAAGGCAAACTGATCGGAAAGCTGGTAGATCTGCTCCCAGTTTTCGCCCTCGCCGTAATTGACGAAGTTGGACTGGTCGCTGCTGTTGGTGCGCAGGGTGGCCTTGATGCCGCCCTCGAGCTTGGTCTTGGCGTCGATGGGGGCGATGAAGTCAGACTGCAGGGTCAGGAAGCTTCCATGGCCCGTGCTCTCCTGCCGCTGCCGGCTTACGTTGCCGCTGTCGTACACGCTACGGTAGAGGCTGTTGCCGTTGAAGCGGATCTGGTTGTAGTTGGCGTCGGCCGTCCACTCGGCTCCCTGTTTGGGAAAGAGGTGCTTGAATTGCAGCGAGGCGCCGGAATTTTGGAAGTTGCGGTCCTGGTCGCTGAAGCGCTCGTAGAAGGTCGATTCCGTGCCGGTCGCGTACCGGTAGTCCGTGTTATTGGTCAGGTAATCGGTGGGGCTGAAGGCGCCGCGCATGAAGCTGCCGCTCAGGGTCAGGGTATTGCGGTTGTCGAGGAAGTAATCCAGTCCGGCCCGCACGTTGCCGAAGGTGCCGCTCATGTCCGATTCGGTGGTCTGAGAGATCATGGTATTGGGGGTTTCGGAGAAGGTCTCGCGCAGGGTGGTCCCCACCGAGGTACCCTGGCGGCTCATCAGCATGCCCGAGCCAAAGACGTTCATCTTGCCGCCGCGGGCGTTGATGTCGCCGCCGAGGTTGTAGCCGCCCTGGGTGTCGCCGCCCACGCGCAGGTTGCCGTTATAGCCGATCTGCTGGTCCTTCTTCAGGACGATATTAACGATACCCGCCGCGCCGCCGCCCGCGTCGAATTTGGCGGAGGGGTTGGTGATCACTTCCACGCTCTCGATGGAGGTGGCGGGGATCTGGTCGAGCGTCAGGGTGGAGGGCCGTCCGTCGATGAACACCTGGGGGGCGCCGTTGCGCAGGCTCACGTTGCCGTCGAGGTCGACCGACAGCGAGGGCACGTTCTTCAGGGCGTCCACGGCGGTGCCGCCGGCGGTACTCAGGTCCTTATCCACGCGGTACGACTTTCGGTCGAGCGAGAGGGTCGACAGCGAGGCCTCCGCCGTCACCGTCACCTCGGCCAGGGTGCTGGCGGAGGTGGCCAGTGCCAGGTTGCCGAGGTCCTGCGTGGCGCCTCCGCTGAAGTCGAAGGGCTGGCGTACTTCGTATCGCCGTCGGGAAGGGCAGTGTCGCCGTCGTCCGTGGCCGACCAGATGCGGTAGGTGTTTCCATCACCGGTGAAGCGGTAGAAGATCGGGTGGAAG
>JBGTHX010000135.1:0-6432 GCA_041746055.1 Lewinella sp.
GCGCCGCCGCTACGACCGGCCGGGCTTGCAGCTGGACCCCTCCGCGCTGTTCTGGCTGCGGCGACAGCCCTTCCCCGGTAACATCCGGCAGCTGCAGAACCTGATCGAGCGCACGGCGATCCTGGCCCCCACGGATACCATCACAGTTGCGGAGCTGGAGCGGCAGTCGGGCACCCAGGGGCCGGTAACGAATTTCGCCCCCTCGGGCATCACCCTCGAGCAAATGGAGATCAAGATGATCCGCGCCGCCCTGGCCCGCAACGGCGGGGAGATCACGGCCACGGCACGGGAGCTGGGGCTGACGCGGGCGGCGTTGTACCGGCGGATCGAGAAATTTAAAATTTGAGATTTTAAATTTACAATCGCGCCGCTTGTCCACCGCCACCAAATACATCGCCTACCTCACCGTCCTCCACCTGGCGATCGGCGGGCTCATCTACACGCTGATCGGAAAGGGGCCGGTGGTGCTGCTCGTGGAATTGGTCCTGCTGCTCTCCGCCTACGTCGGCTACCGCCTGTACGAGGTGCTGGTGGCCCCGCTCGCCCTGCTGAGCCGGGGGGCGGGGGCCCTAGCCGACCAGGACTTCTCCGTAAAAATGACGGCCACCGGCAGCCGTGAAATGGACCGGCTCGGGGAGGTGTACAACCGCATGATCGACCAGCTGCGCAACGAGCGGGTCACCGGCCGGCAGCGGGAGGAATTCCTGGACCAATTGGTCAGCGCGGCGGAGGTGGGGGTCATCATTCTGGACTTCGACGGGGGGGTGCAGTCGGAGAATCCATGGGTGCAGTCGCGGCGGGAGGAGCCCGGGTTTACGGAGAGCGTGCTGGAGCCCGCCCTGAAGCTGGAGGCGGGCGAAAAGCGCCTCCTCGTGACCCCGGACAACCGGCGCGTCCACGCCGAGCGGGCGTCCTTCGTGGATCGGGGCTTCGAGCGGGGCTTCCTCATGCTGCAGGACGTGACCACCGACCTGCTGCGGGCTGAAAAGGAGGCCTTCGGTAAGGTGATCCGCATGATGGCCCACGAGGTGAACAACTCCAACGCCGCCATCATCTCCCTGCTCAAGACGCTACTGGAGGTAGCCACCGAGGAAGATCCCGAGTTGGGAGAAATTACCCGCGACCACCTGCCGGCGGTGATCTCCCGGGCCGATAACCTGACCGCCTTCATGCGCAACTTCGCCCGGGTCGTGCGGCTGCCGTTGCCCCGTCTCGAGCGGCTGGATCTGAATGGGGTGCTCCGCGGCGCGGTGGAAGTGATGCAGGCGCTGCTGGGGGAGCAGGACATTGTCCTCACGGCGGACTTCGCCCCGCAGCCCGTCCCGGTGAGCGCCGACCGCGCGCAGCTGGAACAGGTGATCATCAACGCCCTTATCAATGCCCGCGAGAGTATCGGTCAGGGTGGGCGGATAGCCGTTAGCACTCAGGTGAGTCCGGCCGGCTTCGTGATCGCCGACGACGGACCGGGTATCCCGGCCGAGGCCATCGAGCATCTCTTCACCCCATTTTTCAGTACGAAGGCCACTGGTCAGGGGGTAGGCCTTACCCTCACCCGCGAGATCCTCGAAAACCACGGCGCCGGCTACCGCCTGCGAACGGAGGCAGACGGGTGGACGCGGCTGCGGGTGACCTTTCTCGGGTAAGGTGTCCCGCACATCCTATGTGGCGCACATCCTATGTGCGCCACATAGGATGTGCGAAATACTAACTCATTAGTTGCAATACTAAAATATTAGTACTATACTTGTACTAATCAATTAGTAGACATGCAACGACTAGCCCGGCGGGAAGCCCAACTGATGGAAGTGCTCTGGCGGCTGAAGAAGGCCTTCGTGAAGGAGATCATCGAGGAGCTGCCCGATCCCAAGCCCCACTACAACACGGTGTCCACCATGGTCAAGATCCTGGAGGAGAAGGGATTTGTAGCCCACGAGAAACTAGGCAACGCCTACCGCTTCTTTCCCGTCGTTACCGAGGAGGATTACCAGAAGAAGGCGGTGGACGACGTGGTGAAGCGCTTCTTCGACGACTCCCCGATGAAGCTCGTCAACTACTTTGCCCGTGAGCAGCAACTCGATCTGCAGGAGCTGGAGCGGCTCCTCCGCCTCATCAAAGACCAGGAATCATGAGTTACGCTCTCCACTCCGCCCTGCTGCTGGCCGTCTGCTACCTCTACTACCGGTACGTCCTGCGCATCGAAACCTTCTTCCAAATTAACCGCTGGCTATTGCTCGGCGGGATGGTCGCCAGCTTTCTGCTGCCGCTGGTGACCGTCCCGGCCGGCCTGTCGTTGCGGGCTACGCTCCGGACCGTTGAACCGGCTCCGGTTGCCCATGCCCCAACCCGGGAAATGGCAATCCCCGCCCCCTACACCAGAGTAAAAGCCCGGAACCCGGCTTTAATGGAGTCCCCGGCACCCGCGCGGCTGCGCCCGGATACCCCTATCGACGTGGAGACGTGGCTCTGGCGCACCTACCTGGCCGGGGTAGCGGTGTTCGGACTGCAGTTTCTCCTCCAACTGCTTGCCATCGCCCGGACGATACGGCGTGCGCAGACCTACCGGATGGGCGACCTGCGGATCGTGGAGCTGGCCGGCGATGCGGCCCCCTATTCCTTTTGGGACCGCGTATTCATCAACCCCGACGGCTACGACACCACCACCCGCGACCGCATCCTGGACCACGAGCGGGTGCACGTGCGGCAGCGCCACAGCATCGACCTGTTGCTGTCCGAAATCCTGATCGTGGTGCAGTGGTGCAATCCCTTCGCCTGGCTATACCGCCGCGCCGTAGAGAACAACCTCGAATACCTGACCGACGCCGCGGTGCTACGCCGCGGCACCGATCCCGTAGGCTACCAACTCAGCCTATTGCGCGTGGCCCTGCCCCGCCACGCCCGCGGGCTGGTCACCAACTACAACCAACACTTTCTCGAACAACGTATCAAAATGATGAAGACCAAGAGATCCTCCCACCGCGCCGCCTGGAAGTACCTGGCCTTGCCCGCCCTACTGCTTTTTTCGCTGAGCTCCTTTAATGCCGTAGCCCAACAGTCGAATCCGGACACTACCGGTCAACCCTACGGTAACCGCGCTCCGCTACCGCCACCTCCGCCGCCGGCCCCACCCGCACCGCCAGTGCCGGCTATCCCGCCGCCGCCACCCCCGCCGCGGACAGGATCGATCGACATGCCGGAGGGGAAAGTCCGCCGCAGCTGGACGGCTGAGATCGACGGCGACGAGGTCTGCTTCCAGTTCATCGAGTCCGGCGAGAACGGCAACTGGAACTCGAACTCCGACCGCTGCTTTCCTCTGTCAGAACTCGGGGAGCTGCCGCGCAACGGGATCGGTACGTTCACCATCGAGCGGGAGGCGGGTACCCTGCAACTCCGCGGGCTGTTCGACGGCGACGAAGGCACGGGCACCTTCGACTACGAGCCCTCGCCCGCATTCGAGCAGAAGCTGAAGGGGAGCGGCTTCGGCAGCTACAACACCCGCGAAGGGCTGCTCTTCTTCTACGCCGACATCACTGGCGACTACCTCGACTACCTGAAGCGGGAGAACTTCAGCCCCGACCGTGAGCAACTACTGCAGCTGGCCATCTTTGACATTAACCGGGAGTTCATTCACCAGCTGGCGGCGGCCGGCTACGACGATCTGGACCTGAGCGACGTGGTGCAGGCCAAGATCCATGACCTGTCGCCCGATTTCATCCGTGAAATGGGCGACCTGGGGTATGCATCGGTCGATTTCGACGAGATCGTGCAGTTGGCCATCCACGGTATCGATGCCGACTTCGTGGCGGAGATGAGCGGGTTGGGCTTCGAGGACCTCAGCGTAGAGGAGGTGATCTCCGCCAAGATTCATGGCGTCACCCCCGAGTTCATCGAGGCCAACCGCCGCGACGGTGACAGCTTCGAGGATATGATCGATTACAGCATCATGCGGCGGTCGCGGCGGTAGTGTGTTTTCCACATAGGATGTGGTCTACATCCCAAACATCCGGTCGGCTCAGGCACCTATAGAGAGGCCCGAAGCCAAGACCATGCCCGACACCGAAACCCTGACCCTGCTCGATTACCTGATCGCCACCCTGCAGGCCACCTACGGCCGGCAGACGCGCTACAGCACCAAGTCGGCTCTCGACCAGCTGATCGCCACCACCCTTAGCCAGCGTACCAACTACGCCGACGAAAAGGCGGCCTACGATAAGCTCCTGGAAACCTTTGGCGACTGGGCCGGGGTCGCAGGTGCCACGGTCGCGGAAATCGAGCAGTGCATCCAGACCACCCGCTGGCCGGAGATCAAGGCGCCGCGCATCAAGGAGATACTCACCCACGTGATCGGCACCTACGGCAACGACCTCGACCGGGTACTCACCGAGATGCCGCTGGAGGACGCGCAGAAATTGCTCATGGAACTGCCGGGGGTGGGCTTCAAGACCGCCACCTTCGTGCTGCTGTTCTCGCTGCGCCGGCCGGTCCTTCCCGTAGACACCCACGTGCACCGGGTAAGCACCCGCTTCGGCATCCTGCCGGTCAAGATCAGCCAGGCCAAGTCCCACGCCGCCCTGCTAGAGATGCTCCCCCGCGACGCGGACGAGCTCCTCAACTTCCATAAACTGCTCTTTAAGCACGGACAGCGGGTATGTACCTACTCTCACCCGAAGTGCGGACAGTGTGTGGTGCGGGAGCGGTGCCGGTTTTTTGCTGATCAACGCACGTAATCAACGCACATAGGACACATTCTAGTGCGGCAACCGGGGCCGCAAAACCCCGTACACATAGGTCCCCAGTACCGCGCTGGCGATCACCAGTAGGATGGTCCAGATGCCCTGTCCGAGCAGGGTGAAGAGCGGGCCAGGACACGCGCCCGTCATCGCCCAGCCCAGTCCGAAGAGCGTGCCTCCCAGAATGTAGCGCTTGTAGGTATGGGCCTTGGGCTTGAGGCGGAGGTCACCGCCGTCGATGGCATGGATGTCGAAGCGCTTAAGCAGGGCCACGAAGAGTGCGCCCACCACCACGGCCACGCCGATGATGCCGTACATGTGAAAGCTCTCGAAGCGGAACATCTCCTGGATGCGAAACCAGGAAACCGCCTCCGATTTGGTCATCACGATGCCGAAGAAGGTACCGACGAAGAGGTAGACTAGGAACTTCATGGCTTACTGGCTTAGGTAGGGCAGGAGAAAGGGAAGGATCAGCCAGGTCATCACCAATCCGCCGATGAAGAAACCGATCACGGCCACCAGACTGGGCAACTGCAGATTGGCCAGGCCGCTGATGGCGTGACCCGAGGTACAGCCCCCGGCCCACCGGGTGCCGAAGCCGATCAGGAAGCCACCCGCTACCAGGAAGAGCCAGTTGGCCGGGCGCAGCAGGCGGTTCAGGTCGTAGAGCTCGGCGGGCACGTAGCCCGCCCCGTCGGGGTAGGCGATGCCTACCGAGTGCAGGTAACTCGTAGTTTCGGCGGAGATGGCCACCGGCTCCAGATTGACCAGCCAGGTCGTGGCGATGAAGCCGCCGAGCACCGCCCCCGCAGCGAAGACCAGATTCCAGGTCTGGGCCCGCCAGTCGATGCGGAAAAATTCCGCGGACCGGCCCGCCCCCGCTAGGGTGCACATGGTGCGGAGGTTGGAACTCACGCCGAATTCCTTGCCGAGCAGCAGCAGGGCGAGCATGGTAAGGGCGATCAGAAAGCCGCTTACCGCCCAGTGCCAGGGTTGAGATAGATAGTCCATAAAATGCATGGAAATTACTACACCGGCCAACCTGACTTGATCGGCCCGACGGAGCCGGGAACTGTCATTTTACCGTCTTTCCTGTAGGTGCAGCAGTTTGGTCTACCAATACGGCTACCGGGGTTCCGCAAGAAAGCGGTCGCGGTCGAGCCAGCGGGCCAGCACCGACTCGTAGCGCGACGGGAGCAGTCGGGTGATCTTGTCGATCCAGTAGGCGTCGCGCCCGATGAGCAGCCGTGGCTTCTCTTTCTCGATAGCCAGGATGATCTGCCGGGCGGCCTCGGGGGCGGTGGTCTTCGCCTGCTTTTCGAAGGTGCTGATGAAGCGCTCGCGCTCCTGCGGGTCCTCGATGGCCACGTTGCGGTGGATGTTGGTGGCGATGCCGCCGGGGTGGACGCAGCAGACGTGCAGGGTCTTGCCCATCTCCACGCGGAGGGTCTCGGTGAAGCCCCGTACCGCGAATTTGCTGGTGTTGTACGGCCCCGAACCGGGAAAAGCAAAGAGCCCGAAGACGCTACTGATGTTGACGAGGCTACCCCCGCGCTGCTCCCGTAAATAGGGTAGAAACGCAAGTGATCCGTAGATCACCCCCCAGAGATTGACCCTCAGCGTGCGCTCGAACGCCTCCACGCGGGTGTAAATTACGGGCTGCTGCTGCACGCTGAAGCCGGCGTTGTTAATGACCACGTCGACC
>JBGTHX010000136.1:0-4673 GCA_041746055.1 Lewinella sp.
CCGCATCTCGGTCGACCCCCATACCGGCTACGTGTACTGGGGCGAGGTAGGCCCGGATGCCTCCGACCCCGACAGCACCCGCGGCCCCGCCGGGCACGACGAGGTCGGACAGGCCCGCGGGCCCGGCAACTACGGCTGGCCCCACTTCGTGGGCGACAACAAGGCATACCACCGGTACGACTTCGCCACCGAGACCTCCGGGCCCCGCTGGAACGCCGAGTCCCCCGCCAACACCTCCCCCAACAATACCGGCCTCACCCAGCTGCCCCCGGCCCGGGAGGCCTTCATCTGGTACCCCTACGGCAACTCCCCCGAGTTCCCACTGGTGGGCAACGGCGGCCGCAACGCGATGGCGGGACCGGTCTTCTACAGCGAGGATTTTAAGGGTGCCGAGCACGCCTGGCCGGCCTATTACGATGGTAAGTTCTTCGCCTACGACTGGATGCGCGGCTGGATCATGGCCGTGACGATGGACGGGGAAGGCAACTACGAGCGCATGGAGCGCTTCATGCCGAACGCGGAATTCAGCAACCCGATCGACATGCAGTTCGCCGACAACGGCGACCTGTACGTTTTGGAGTACGGTAAGGGCTGGTTCTCGCAGAACCGGGACGCGCGGCTGTCGCGCATCGAATACAACGGCGGCAACCGGATGCCGGAGGCCGTAGCTACGGTCGATCGCGCCGGCGGGCAACTGCCTTTGACCGTGACCCTGGCCGCCACGGACGCCGTGGACCCCGACCGCGACGAGCTCACCTACCAATGGACGGTAGCCAGCGACAACGGCTTCGAACGGACCCTGGAGGGTAAGGAAGTCGAGCTCACCCTCGACCAGCCCGGGAGCTACCGGGCCGACCTCGTGGTGGACGACGGGGCGGGCGGACAGGCCTCCTCCTCGGTAGCCATCTCCGCCGGCAACGCCATACCCGAAGTACGGCTGCAACTGCCCGGTGGTAACCGCAGCTTCTTCGTACCCGGACAGCCCATCGCCTACGCCGTAGAGATCGACGACGCCGAGGACGGCACCGTAGGCAACGGCATTGACGACGGGCAGGTAGCGCTTACCATGGACTACCTCGCCGAGGGTTTCGATAAGGTGGAGATCGCCCGCGGCCACCGCGCCGCCGACGACGGGGCCGTAGCCGGACAGGGCGAAAGCCTCATCAAGGAAAACGACTGCCTCAGCTGCCACGCCGTGGCAAAGGCCTCTGTAGGCCCCACCTACCTGGCCATCGCCGACCGCTACGCGGACCAGGACGGGGCCCGGGACTACCTGGCCGGCAAGATCATCTCCGGGGGCAGCGGCGTCTGGGGCGAGAACGCCATGTCCGCCCACCCCGACCTGCCCGTGGCGCAGTCGGAAATGATGGTCGACTACATCCTGGGGCTGGCCCGGCAGAACGATGCCAACCGCCCTCCCCTCGCCGGTACCTATATGCCCGAACTGCCCGAAAACGACCCCGGTGAGGGCGTACTCTTCATTCGCGCCGGTTACACCGATAAGGGCGGAGAGGGCCTGCCCGCCCTCCGGTCGGAAGACGTGGTCACGCTGCGCAATACCAACGTAGGCGTGCAGGCCTACGACGATTCCAAGAACGTACAGTCCGTCACCGCCGAGGGCATAAAACTGGCCATTCCCGAGCGTTCGGGGGCTTACCTCATGCTGCGGCGGGTGGACCTCACCAACCTCGAGGGACTGACCGTGATGGCACTTGCGCCCAAGCCACAGCTCAACGCCGTAGGCGGCCGGGTAGAACTGCACCTGGATAGCCCGGACGGCCCCCTAGTCGGCCGCTCGGAAATGCTGGAGCCCACGGAGGAACTATCGATGCAGCCGGCTATCCTGGACCTGACGATCGCCGCCCCCGCCGGTGGGACCGACACGCCGCGCGACCTCTACCTGGTATTTGTCAACGACGAGGTCACCGACAAGGCGCTCATGGCCGTAGTCGGCACCCAATTCCGGCTGTCCGGCGAGAACCTGAGCCGCTAGGAGCCACGGGGGTCAGACCACCCCCAGGATCCGGTCCATCACCCAGCTCGTGTGTACGCCCGACGCGCCCGTAGACGGGTGGGGCCGGCCCTGCAACAGTGCGTCGCGCATGGCCCGCACGTGGGGCAGCTGGACGGTGTCGGGGTGCTCGATCCGGATCTCTTCGAGGCGGTCACCGGCGGACAGCCGCACCGGATGATCATCGAAGACCGAGAACTCGATGTGGCCCGTGCTGCCGAGCAGTTCCACCCGGTCCATCGCCGTAGCGCAGCCGAAATTCCAGGCGCCCGTGCCGTTGGTACCGCTGCCATGTTGCCAACAGGCGGTAAAGGCGTCCTTCGCCCCGTAGAGCTCCTGCTGGTTGAGGCTGCTGCCGTGCACCTCCCGGAAATCGCCGAGCAGGTAGGCGAATAGGTCTAACCCGTGGCTGGCCAGGTCGTCAAAGTAGCCACCCGGGGCCACGGCGGGGTCGGTACGCCAGTTGGGTGCTCGGGTGAGGTCTACCGGTTTGGGCGGCATGGTCAGTTGCCAGCTCACGTGGCGGACCGTGCCGATGGCTCCTGCGTCCAGCCACTCCTTCACCCGTACGAAGCGCGGCAGGGTGCGGCGGTAGTAGGCTGCGAAGAGGGGGACGCCCGCCCGGTCGAAGGCCTCCCCGATGGCCAGGCTGTCCGCGTAGCTGGGGGCCAGCGGCTTCTCCACGCAGCAGGGTTTGCCGGCCGCGGCCACCAGCCGCGCGTAGAGGAGGTGGGTGTCGGGGGGCGTGGCGATGTAGACGGCGTCGATCTCGGGATCGTCGATGAGTTGCCGGGCATCGGTGTAGTACTTCCCCACTCCGTGGCGGCGGGCGAAGTCGCGCACTTTCTCCGGATCCCGGCGCATCACCGCGGCGAGCTCGAATCCTTCCGTCTGCTGGTAGGCTGGGCCGCTCTTCACCTCGGTGACGTCACCACAGCCGATGATGCCCCAGCGGAGGGGAGCCTGGTACGCGGAACGGTCGGACATACAAAACGGGTTAGCGGACTGGGAATGAGGTCAAAATAGAGATTTCCCCCGCGATACGACTTCCAACAATTCCCCCGGCTCTCCGTTCCAGCCCATATGAGCACCGCCCACAAGATCTTTCTGTACGTGGTCATCTTCCTCTCCGCGCTGTTGGTGATCCTGAGCATGGCCTCCCTCGTGCGGGGCGTCGGCTACTGGTACTCCAACGTCCTGGATTTTCCCCGCACCCAGTACCTGATCGGGGTGCTGATCCTCCTGCCGGTCTTTGCCTGGCTGACCCCGCGCTGGGACTGGCCCTCCAGGGTCCTCGCCGTGGGTTTGCTGGCAGCCATCGGGGTGCAGTCCACGCTCATCCTGCCCTACCTCATCGGCCCCGAGCGGGTGGAGGCGGCGGAAGCAGGCGAAGTGAGTGAAGACCACACCGTCGGCATCCTGCTGGCCAATGTCCTCCAGACGAGCCACTCCTCGGAGGCCTTCCTGGAGATCGTACGCGACCGCGACCCCGATATGCTGCTCGTGATGGAAGTGAACGGCCGCTGGATGGACGAGCTTACCTCCCTCGACCAGGACTACGCCCACGCCGTCAAGCAGCCCAACGACGTAGCCTACGGTATGGCCCTCTACTCCAAGTTCCCCCTGAGCGGTACGGAGATCAAGCACTTCAACCACGATGATATCCCCTCCATCCACACGCGGGTGACGCTGCCCTCGGGGCGGGAGTTCATGTTCCACGGCATCCACCCGGCCGCGCCCGTGCCCAGCAAGCGGTATCCCGATAACCAGGGGGAGAAGGAGATCGCCCTGGGCAAGGTCGCCGACCTGGTCAAGCAGGAATCGCTGCCGGCCATCGTGTGCGGCGACTTCAACGACGTCTCCTGGTCGCAGACCGCTAAGTTCTTTCAGCAGGAGGGCGGGCTCGATAACGTCCGGCTCGGCCGGGGCCTATACAACTCCTTCGACGCCACCTCCTGGTTCATGCGCTGGCCGCTGGACCACTACTTTGTGAACCGGGCCTTCGCCGTCCGGGAGCTGGAACGGCTGCCGAAATTCGGCTCGGATCATTTCCCGATGTACGCTTCCTTTTATCTGCGCTGATCAGCGGAGGACATTTTCTCAAATGTCATATTTATTCGATGTTTGTGCGGGTACTAGGGCCGGGTGGGCCGGGGGTCGTACATTCCTGTCCGGAGCGTCCCTGATGGAGGTCTTCCGAGGGCCCCGCAAGATTTATGAAGCGAGTCGATAATTACCTGTTCGAGCACTACGAATCCATCTTCATGGGTGCCCCGGACCTGTACCTGCTCCTCAAGCCTGACCGGCCGGGTTTCACCATCGTGGTCGCCAACGATGCCTTCGCGGAGGCCACCCGCACCAACCGGGGGGACCTCCTGGGAAAGCATTTCTTTGAGGCGCTGCCCTATACGGAGCACAATAGCCTGCCGGAAGGTAAGGAGACGATGCGTGCCTCCCTGGAACACGTCCTGAAGCACGGACAACCCCACCGGATCGAGGTACAGCGCTTCGACCTGCCCGCGCCGCCGGAGCGCGGCGGCGGCATGGAGGTCAGTTACTGGATGGCGTTGAATACGCCCGTATTTGATGCCCAGGGGGAGATCGCGTACATCATTCACCGGGCTGAGAACATCACCCGGCGCCTCCGCAACGAGCGCGACCG
>JBGTHX010000137.1:0-18107 GCA_041746055.1 Lewinella sp.
GCAAACCGCTCCGAATTCCCCATCACTCCGGGGAATTTAGGCGGGCATCGAACGTTGTGTTTCCTGCGGTCCCGGGCTCACCCCCTTCGGACAGTACGGAAGTCAAAACCGCCCCAATACGCCCCACTCAAGTAAGATTAACCCAAACCATGAATCCCAAGCCTATACTCCTCTGCCTCCTCTTCTGCGCCACCGGTCTGCTTTCCGCACAGGCCGAGAACTACCGCTCTTTCGAGTGGGACATCCTCCGCATCGGCTACACCGTCCCCAACAGTGAGTTCTACCAGGGCGGCATCGCCGTCGGTACCGAGGTACGCTATAATGCTACCGACCGAATCTCCGTAGGCCTGCGCGGCGAACTCGCCTTCTACACCTCCAGCTTCGACTCCGACGTCATCGACATCGGCGCGGCCTCCAGCACCCTCCTCACCGGCGACTACTACCTCAAGAGCAGCGGCGGCTTCCGACCCTTCGGCGGCGTGGGCATTGGCCTCTTTACCGGCGCCAGCGCCACCGTCAGCGATATCGACAACCTGCGACCCGAAGACTTCTCCGCCGGCCGCAGCCTCGGCTTCACCCCCCGCCTCGGCATGGAGCTCGGCCACTTCCGCATCAGCGTCGAGTACAACTATACGCTCCGGGATCGGGTAACCAACTACGTGGGCATCATGGTGGCTCCTACCCTCTTTGGCGGACCAAAGGACAGCAATGAGTGAATGCGCACGCAGCGAGGCGAGGGGCAGTGGTCACGCCAATGGTACTTGGTACACGGTCCTTGGTAATTGGTACACCTAGTACGGCAACCCCAGCCGCTCCATCAATCCATCCACCCGCCGGGTCACCGCCGGATCTTCCACCAATCCTGGCGCGTGCCAGGGCTTGATGCGGGCGTCGATGACTACCGGGCCGCGGCAACCCCAGTGTTTGTGCTCGGTGAAGGAGTCGATGCCGTGGAGGTCGTGACTGGGATTGGATCGGGTGAAACCGGCCCACACGAAATTGGAGAAGTCGGCCGCCATAAAGTCGCTGTCGTCGCATACGACAATGAGCGGGACCTGGGGCCTCCCCCGCCCCGGTGACAGATCCAGGGCACCCGCGTTCCCGCCCAGGAAGGGTTGCAGGGAAGCGTAGCCGCCGGCGTGCGCGAAGGCCGGTCCCTCGACGGCCAAAATGCCCGGGGCCACCATCCGGGGCTTGCCAAATTCGACGGGCAGCACCAGGGCATCGGGTACTTCCGTGGCCAGGTCGCGGCGTTTCCCGCCCCGACACGCCCAGATGAGCTTGGAGCCCGCGTTCCAGCCGGAGCCGGAATAGTCGAGGGTATCGATGGTCGTGCGCGTCTGAAAGTGGAGGTCGCGGGTGGGATCGAAGCGCTCCAGCAGGTGGCGGAAGAAGGCCGGCTGGTCGTCGGCGTCGAGCTCCGGATCGTCTTCCCCGGCCGCGATGAGGCAGTACTTGGCGAGGCTCGTCTGCCCGCTGCCCAGGATGCGGTTGGCCTGGGTGATGATCTCCTCGGGCACCTTCTCGCGGAAGGGCATGTAGCGCTCGGAGCCGATGGCGAGCAGCAGCGGGTGGACGCCCGCCTCGTCGACCGCGTTGATCTGTTGGATGCCCGGAAATTCCCCGGGGGTGAGATCCTTTACGATCTGGTGGATGAGGTAGCCGAAGCTGGAGTCCTCGGCCGGGGGGCGCCCCACCACCGTAAAGTGCCAGATCGGGTCCTTACGGTGCCAGACCGTCTCCACGTCCATGACCGGGAAGTCGTGCTGCAGCGAGTAGTACCCCAGGTGGTCGCCGAACGGCCCTTCGGGCTTCTTCTCCCCCTTGCGGATGGTGCCCGTGATCACGAAATCGGCGTCGGCCGAGAGGAGCCACTCGCGGTCCCAGGCGTAGCCGAAGCGGCGGCCGGCTAGCATCCCGGCGAAGGTCATCTCGCTCAGTCCCTCGGGCAGTGGCATGATGGCGCAGAAGGCGTGGCTGGGCGGACCGCCCACGAAAACCGAGGCGCGGAAGGGGGCGTCGCTGCGGTTGTACTCGGTGTGGTGGACGCCGATGCCGCGGTGCAGCTGGTAGTGGAGCCCGATCTCGTGGTTGGTCCGGTAGTCGTTGCCGGTGAGCTGGATGCGGTACATCCCGATGTTGCTGTCCATCGGCTTGCTGCTGCCGGGCGGGAGGGTGCAGACCTGCGGGAGGGTGACGAAGGCGCCCCCGTCCATGGGCCACGACTTCACCAGTGGCAGCTGGTCGATCGTGGTGCGGGCGTACTGGACGGCGGGGCGCAGGTGCCGGCGCGGGAGGGCGGAGAGCGCGGTAATCGGGCTACCGGCGTAGCGGAAGGGATCCTTGGCGAAGTTGGCGGGATCGGCCTTTAGCTCGACCACCTTCTTGACGGCGGGGAGGGTCTTGCGGAACAGGAAGTCGGTGCGCGCGTAGGTACCGTAGAGGTTGGAGAGGGCCTGGAAGGGACTGCCCTTGACCCGTTCGTAGAGGATGGCCGGCCCTCCGGCGGCGAAAACGCGGCGGTGGATCTCGGCCATTTCGAGATCGGGGTCCACTTCGGCGAAAATGCGGAGGAGCTGGCCGGTGCGTTCTAGATCATCGGCGGCGGCGCGGAGGGAAGCGTACATGGTGGGTAAATAGTCGTGCGCCGCCTTTGGTTCTGCCCCCGGCTCCGGGGAGCCGGGGGCATCAAAGAAATCCAAGGTTTCACACCGTGTCGGCGGACCAGCCGCCAACCATCTCCAAGATAGGTGGCCCCACGCGGAATTCCAAACAAGGTGTTGCCGCCGGCTACTTGGCCGGCGCGAGGGGGCATCGCTTGCAGTACTTCCCCTTTTTCAGGTATTTCTCGCAGCATTTCTTTTTCTTGCCTTTGTCTTTCTTCTCGCCCTTCTCTTTCTTACCCATAGCCATGATAACCTCCCGACGCATCAACCTGTGGTCATCCCCGCGTAATATTAGTACGGCCCTCATGTACGCCTTCGCCCAGCGGCCGGATACCACCGTCGTTGACGAGCCCCTCTACGCCCACTACCTCACCCACCAGCCCACCGAGGCCGACCACCCGGGTCGCGAAGCCGTGCTGGCCGAGCAGGACCCCGACGGCAGTGCGGTGGTCAACCGGATGCTCCACCACGACTACGGCGCCGAGAACGTGGTCTTCAAGCAGATGACCCACCACCTCGTAGCGCTGGACCCGGTCTTCACCTACGGGATGACCAACGTGCTGCTCATTCGCGATCCCTACGAGATCCTGGCCTCCTTCGGTAAGGTGATCGATGCCGTCACCGCCGAGGACGTCGGTCTGCCCCAGCAGGGGGGCCTCTTCGACCGGCTGACGGTCACCGGCAGCCTCTCCGCCGTCGTCGACGCCCGCCGCCTGCTCGACGATCCGCCGGGGGTGCTGGAACGACTGTGCGACCGCCTCGACCTCGACTACGACCCCGCCATGCTGAGCTGGGAGCCCGGCCCCAAGCCCTACGACGGCAGCTGGGCCAAGCACTGGTACGCCGGCGTACACCGGAGCACCGGCTTTGAGCCGCGGCCCCAAAAGATCCTCAAACTTACCCCTGATCTGGCCGCCGTGGCCGAGGCCGTTCACCCCATTTACCAGCGGCTGCTGGAACACGCTATCTGACTTTACCCATGATGCAAGGATTCAATCCCGCCAACGAAAATATCCAGGTCTACATCAACGGAACCATGCTCCCCCGTGGCGAGGCGAAGGTCAGCGTTTTCGATAGTTCCGTGCAGGGCGGCGACGCCGTCTGGGAGGGCCTGCGCGTCTACGACGGCCGCGTCTTTTCCCTGGACGCCCACCTGGACCGCCTCTTCGACTCGGCCCACGCCATGTGGTTCCAGAACGTACCCAGCCGCGAGACGGTCACCGACGCTATCCGCCAGACGCTCGAAGCGAACGACATGCGCGACGACGTCCACATCCGCCTGACGCTCACCCGCGGGGAAAAGATCACCTCCGGTATGGACCCCCGCCTCAACCAGCACGGCTGTACCCTCATCGTATTGGCCGAGCACAAGCCGCCGGTCTACCCCGAGTCCATCACGCTGGCTACCAGCTCCGTGCGCCGCAACAGCCCGATGAGCGTGGATTCCAAGATCCACCACAACAACCTGATCAATAACATCATGGCCAAGATCGAGGCCAACCAGGCGGGCGCCGACGCGGGCCTGATGCTGGACAAAGACGGCTTCGTCTCCGAAGCCAACGGGGTGAATGTATTCCTGATCCGCCGCGGCCAGGTGCGTACGCCCTGGGCGGACTACTGTCTGCCGGGCATTACCCGCGCGACCGTCCTACAGCTCTGCCGCAACAACGGTATTCCCTGCGAGGAGGCGCGTATCTCGCCCAGTGAGTTCTACGTGGCCGATGAGGTCTTTACCACCGGCACGATGGGGGAACTGACGCGGGTGCGCGGGATCGACGGGCGGGAGATCGTGAATAAGCACGGGGATTCGGTGCTGGATCGGCTGCAGGGGCTTTTTCGGGCGCTTACTCAGAGGGGAGGGACCAAGCTGGTGTAAGGGGTTTTACCACAGATTGACTTCGTCGCTGCTTCGCGGTTCACGGATTCTTTTCACGGATATACACGGATTTTCTCCTTGCTTCGCTCGGAGGGGATACCTAATCGCACAGTGTCAAAATTTAACATGAGTCCACCCCGGGGAGACTGTTGCGGATGAGCTTTGTGCGATGAACCTGAATGACATCTCCTACGCGGTGCGTGGCGCCGCCTTCTCAGTGCATAGCGCATTGGGGCCCGGTCTGCTAGAATCCGCCTACGAAGACTGCCTGGAATACGAACTAAAGCGAAATGGACTGAGGGTAGACCGCCAGATTTGCTTGCCGTTGCGGTATCATGATTTGGTGGTAGACAATGCTTTCCGCATCGATCTCCTGGTGGAGAACCAAGTGGTGGTAGAACTAAAGGCGGTCCATGAACTTACCCCACAGCATACCGCTCAATTACTTACGTATCTCAAGCTCTCAGAGAAGAAACTGGGGCTACTGATCAATTTTCATTGTAGCAATCTGCAGCGCGGAATAAAGCGCTTTGTGCTTTAATGCTTTGTGTGAGTGGAAGCATTCACCACAGATTACACGGATTGTTTTCACTTATTAACTACAGACTAATGAACCGTACCAGCCGAGCGTAGCGAGGACGACACGTCTTGCGCAGCAACAAAATCGGTGACCAATCCGTGAATCGAATCCGTGAAATCTGTGGTAAAAAAAAACCTACTTAAGCGAAAGATTATACACATCAATCCGCCGGTCCCGGAGATTATGTACGCTACCGTGCACGTGCAGTTCCTTCAGCAAATCCAGGTCCACGTCGGCCACCAGGATCATCTCCGTATTAGGCGTAGCCTCCGCCTTCACCCCATTACTCGGGAAGGCGAAGTCACAGGGCGTAAAGACCATCGACTGCGCGTACTGGATGTCCATATTATGCACCTTCGGCAGGTTCCCTACCGAGCCGGCGATGGCTACGTAGCATTCGTTCTCGATGGCGCGGGCCTGGGCGCAGTGGCGCACGCGGCTGTAGCCGTTCTGGGTGTCGGTGAGGAAGGGGACGAAAAGGATATCCACGTCCTGCTCGGCGAGCAGGCGGGGCAGTTCGGGGAACTCGACGTCGTAGCAGATCAGGATGCCG
Organism: Lewinella sp.; assembly: GCA_041746055.1. Classification (GTDB taxonomy): domain Bacteria; phylum Bacteroidota; class Bacteroidia; order Chitinophagales; family Saprospiraceae; genus Neolewinella. The sequence goes on from JBGTHX010000137.1 coordinate 5,676, forward strand.
ATCTTGCCGCAATCGGTATCGAAGGCCTTCAGCTTATTGCCGCCGGTCATGCCCCACACCTTGGCTTCGTCGGGGGTGACGTGTAGCTTGTAGAATTTCTCGACCGTACCGTCGCGCTTGCAAAGGAAGCCGACGTTGTAGAGCTTCCCCTTCTCCACCGACGGCATGGAGCCGGTGATGATATTAATGTTGTAGCTGATGCTGAACTCGCTGAACTTCTTCACCAGCGGCTCGGTGTACTCCGCCAGTTTGCGGATGGCCTCCGCCTCGGGCAGGTCGTTGTAGTCGGCCATCAGGGGCGCGTTGAAGAACTCGGGGAAGAGCGCGAAGTCTGACCGGTAGGCCGCCACTGCGTCCACGAAGTACTCGGCCTGCTCCAGCAGCTCGTCCATGCCGCTGTAGGGGCGCATCTGCCACTGCACCAGGCCGAGGCGTACGACGCTCTTCTCGGTACCCACCTTGCGGGTCGGGGCCGTGTAGAGCACGTTATTCCACAGCAGCAGCGCGGCATACTCCTGGCTCTCGTGGTCGCCCTCCAAGTAGCCTTTGATGATGCGCTTGACGGTAAAGTCGTTGGCGAACTGGAAATTAAGGACGGGATCGTGGATGTCCTTCGACTTCACCCGGTCGATATACTGCTTCGGCGTCAGCTCGTCCGAGTGCTGGTGGTACTTCGGCAGGCGACCGCCGAACATGATGCCCTCCAGGTTCATCTCCTCACACAGCTCCTTGCGGTAATCGTACATGCGGCGGCCGAGGCGGAGTCCGCGGAATTTCGGGTCTACGAATACGTCCACGCCGTACAGGATATTTCCCTCCGGGTCGTGGGTGTCGAAGGTATAGCCCCCGGTGATCTCCTCGTAGGTATGGGTATCCTTGTACTGGGTGTAGTCCACGATAATGGAGAGCGCACAGCCGGCGAGTTGTCCGTTAATGTGGATGGCGATCTGTCCTTCGGGAAAGCGCTTGATCAGGGCCTGGATCTCCTCCCGCGCCCAGGCGGCGTCGGGCAGGACGGCGTAGGCCTCCTCCATGATGCTGCGCAGCTTCTTATACTCCTTGATGGTGAGGTACTTGAGTTCGACTTTCTCGATCTCGGGGTGGGTGAGCGTATTCTGGACTTCCGGGGTGGCGGGACTGGCCATGCAAGGGGGTGGGTTTATCTTGGGGTAAAAAGGATAGAACGTAAGCAATGGGTACGGGGTTGCTTCGTAGCGGCGGCTTTACCCAAAACACCCGCGCCCGCCACTCCAGGGGAGGGCGGGCGCGAATGCAAATTACCAACGGGCAGCGTTACCGCAGCAGGATCAACCGCCGCGTCAGCAACTGCTTACCCAGCTGTAGCCGGGCTATGTACACCCCGGCGGGCAGCCGGCCGGTGCCGTCGGAGGTCCAGTCGAAACGGTGCTCGCCGGCCGGATAGGTGCCGCGGGCCAGTTCCGCGACCTGCCGGCCCCGGGGGTCGAGGACCGTCAGCTGCAGAGCGGTCGGCTCGGTGAGACCAACCACGATGGAGGTCCGCGCCCCGAAGGGATTCGGGAAGGCCTCGAAGGTGACCCCTTTCACGCCGTACGGATCGCCGACGGCGGTCGACAGCCGCACCACTTCGCCCTCCAGGGGCTGGAAGGTGCCGGCGGCGGTGAGGTCGCCAAGACTCACCTCGGGCTCGGGCTCCCCGGCCTCACCGGGCAGGACCGGCAGCAGCCGGATGCTGCCCACGTGGACCCGGTCGGCTCCACCGGCGGCGTAGGCGTGGGCGAACCTGATCATACCCTTCCCTACGGCCTCCAGGTTGGCGGTCGACTCCCCGAATCCGGGGGTGCTACCGCCCTCGATACCGGCGAAGGTCCACCGCGCTGGGTCCCAGGTCATTTCGACCAGGTAACTGCCCAGTCGCTCGCCGCTGCCCCTCATGTCGACGCGGACCGGAAGCAGGTACCCCTCGCCTTCGCGCTCGGGCACTACCTCCACGGGGACCGTGGGAGATTGCTCCTCCCCGTCCGCATCATGCTGGGCAGCCGCATCGGTACCGGGGCAGACCGTAGCCGTCCCCAGCGGATAGTCGACGGGCAGGCCCACGTCGTAGGTGAGGATGATGAGCGCGTCGCGGGGATTGGTGACGCCGTTGCCGTCCACGTTGCCGATGCCCGCGTCGATGCGGGAGCGGGCGGAGGCCGGGATCGGATTGCCCACGCTGTAGGCGAGGATCAGCGCCGCGTCGGTGGAGTTGATGCGGCCGTCGCCGTTGACGTCGCCCAGCAACTGGTTGTCATCGATCGTGAAGCGACAGGCGTGCACCGTAGCGGTGGGCAACAGGTCGCGGAAGGTGGTCGCGGCGGCGAGTGCCCGCAGGGACAGGTCCGTCTCCACCTCGGTACCGGCCGGAGCCAGGGCCCGGAAGCGGGCCGTGAAGACCGGTACGTTGCCTTCCCGTCCGTCAGCGTCGGCGCCGTTGAAGACGATGCGGCCGGGCGTCGTGGCGTTGATCAGGCCGGTGTAGCCCGAGAGGATCTCCGAGGTACCGGTGTACTCCATCACCGCGGGGTCGTACTCCAGCACGGCAGTAAAGTTGCCGAGGAAGTTATCGGGGGTGGGCACGTTGGCCATATCCACGCGCACGGTGACCGGGAATTCGCAGTATTGGGGCACGCTTTCCGGGCAGTCCACGAAGACGGGCGGGCTATTATCCCCTACCCCGCCGCCGCCGTCTCCGGGCAGTACGATCCCCTTCGCCAGCGTACGAAACCAGAACTGGTTGCCCCCGATGGGTTCGAGCGACTTGGCGTCCACCTGGGTCAGGTTGAGGGTGTAGGCCGCGTTGATCGGCGTGGCATCCGGCACGAAGCGGACCCGTACGCCGTACAGGTCGCCCACTTTCAGGGGCAGGTTGTCGACCGACGCATCCGGCTTGATCAGTTGCAGGGTGCTGTCGTTCACGGGGAGGAACCCGGCACCTGCGCTCCCGCCCTCCTTCCACAGCCCGAAGAGGTCACCCATTTCCAGGTACACCTTGCCGTGCTCGAAGAGGGAGCGGACCTCGCGGCCCGGCAGCCCGAACTGCAGGTTGACCAGCTACTCGGCCTCCGAGAAGTTGCCGACAATGAGGTCGTTGACGAAGCCGCCGCTGCCGCCGGTGTCCTCGGAGCCGACGCTGATGTTCTTCCAAACGATGTTGTTGTTCTGCCTGACATTTTCCCAGAGGTTGCCGGTCTCGGCGAAGGTCATGCCGCCCGGCGTCTCGGTGCGGGAGAGCAGGCAGAAGTGGGCGCGGTCGCCCGGCACGCCGGTATAGTCGTCCGGATTGGGGACCACCCACTCGAACTGCAATACTTCAAATTCCCCACCGTCCACGGTCACCGACTGGCTGCCGATGGGCTGTCCCATCAGCGCCGGGGTCGCGACGCTGCCGTCCCAGGGCACGGGCCAGCTGAGTCCGGAACCCGCCTTGGCCCAGTAGAGGTTGGTGGTGCCGGTCTGCTCGCCCGCGCAGCCCCGGTTGCGGATGCGTACGTAGACGTAATTGGGCTCGCCGGAGGAGCGGTAGACGGGATTCTGGTGCTCCTGGTTGAGGAAGCCGTCGTTCGACTGCCGTACCCAGATGTCGGCACTCTGGTACATCACCTCGGCCGAGGGATTGGGTTCGGCGCCGGTATCGTCCCAGGTGTCAGCCGACCACAGGTCCGGCTCCGAGGCACCGGCAGGCGGAGGCTGCAGCGCCGGGGAACCGATGATGGAAGCGCGGGTGGTGAACAGCGCGGCGGCCGCGCGGACGTGCTGGCCCACGGTAAACATGGTGCGGCAGGCGTCGGTGGTGTAGTCCATGTGGTTCATGAACATGTCACCGTTGGGCCCATTGTCGCAGGATACGGAGGGGAAGGAGGGGCACATCCGGTTGTTCGTGCCCTGGTTGGGGGTGTCGTCGACGAGGTCCGAGCCGGCGCACACGTCCGCTTCGCCCCCGTCGTCGCCCCAGATGTGGCGGAGATTGAGCCAGTGGCCGATCTCGTGGGCGCAGACCCGGCCCAGTCCGTAGGTAGCGCTCACCGTACCGGTGGTGCCGAAAGCCGTATGGTGCATGACCACGCCATCCTCGGCGGGGCGGGCGGCCAGGTCGGCGGGCCAGCTTGCGTAGCCCAGGAGGCTGTCGATATCACAGACCCAGATGTTGAGGTATTGGTCCGACGGCCACCCGTCCTGCCCGTTGGAAGCGGAGAATTTGACCGGATTGCGGACCAGGGGGTCCGTACTGTTTCTCGGTGGCTTGGGGAAGCGGGTCACCGTGGTGGGCGTCCGCGTGATCCCGTTCGTGGGCTCGCAGTTGGGGTCGCGCTGCGCCAGGGCGAACTGGATCTGCAGGTCCGCCACCTGGGCGGCAAAGGCCGACGGGACGGAGCCGACGCCGGCGTTCACGCCCCGGAACAGGTCGTTCAGGGCATCGATCTGGCTCTGGATCTGGGCGTCCGAGATATTCTCCGTCGCGGTATTGTATACGACGTGCACCACGACCGGGATGGTCACCACCTCCGCGCCGAAGCCGAGCTCGTCGTCGGTGCGCAGGGTGCGGGTGTACTCCTCGGTGAGCTGTTCGATGCGGTCGTACTCGAGTAGGAAGGGGCGGTCGTTTTGCAGCCGGTCCAGCAGTTCCTCGCCGGTGCCGCAGTCGAGGGACAGCTCCGTGGCGGGGCTCCAGGCGATGTCGTCCAGGTAGAAGGTCCGGCCCGCACCTCCCCCGGCCAGGTCGATGACGTAGCCTTTGGCGCCGCCGGCGCGGATGGTCTGCCAGTCGGCGGTGGTGGCCACGGTATTCAGGAGGGTGACGGTGCCGTCCGCGGAGTATCCGTACACACGAAACTGGGCTCCGCGGGTAAAGGCGCGCGCCTGGAAGGTGACGTCGCCGGTGGGTTCGGCGAACTCCATGAGGACCGAGCCGCCGGGGAATTCACAGCCGATGCCGCCCGCGCAGTTGGCCGCTACCTGGGTGCCCGAGGGCGCTCCGTCGACGGAGAATACGGTGACCGGCCCGGGACCGGGGTTGACCAGCGGCGGCAGTCCCTGCAGGGTGACGCCGGGCGTACCGAAGGAGATGCCCAGCGAGTCGAGAAAAGCATCGGTGGTAAGGGTCCCGGACTGCGACTCGAAGTCGAGCAAGGTGGTGGCGGGCTGCGCGGGTGCCGGGGCGGTCAGCAAGAGCAGGGGCAGCAACAGCCAGGCCAGGGGAGACCACGGGGGTCGCCCCGAAGATGGGTAATGGGTATACATAATCGTACGAGTTAAGATGAATAAAGTGTGCGTGGTGGGTCTTGCCGCGGCGGGGCATAACACCCCACGGAAGACCGCAAACCTCTATTCTCCGGGTACGAACCGCGTTACTCCTGGTGATGACCTTTTTGTAGCGGCGGCTTTAGCCGCATTGCTTCTGTCGACTGCAGGTTGTATTGTGATTCAGCGCGGTAAAATCCCACAGAGCGCGCACGGAGGGGCTGCACAGAGGCCAACCCGTAACCCGCAACCCTTACCTTCCCCCCATGACCCTAGCCGCCTACCAATTCGACGCCGCGCTCGGACGGCCCGCTTACAATTTGGAGCGGATCGACTCCATACTGTCGGAACTCACCCCCGGTGACGTGGACGCCGTCCTCTTCCCCGAGATGTGCGACACCGGCTACGACATGGCGACCATCCGGGAATATGCCCTTACCTGGGGCCCGGATCACCTCGCCACCCTCCAATCCCTGGCACGAGAAAAGCGTACCGCGGTGTTGATCGGCCTTTCCGAGCGCGCGGAGGACCGGATCTACAATACCGCCGCGGTGATTGGTCCGGACGGCCGGCTGGTCCATAGGTACCGCAAGACCCACCTCGTCTCGATCCAGCCCATCGAGGAGCACCTACATATCACCCCCGGCGACGCTCTCGGCGCCTTCGACCTGCCGGGCTGCCCCGCCGGACTAATGACCTGCTACGAGCTCCGCTTCCCGGAGGTGGCCCGCACCCTCACCCTGGGCGGCATCCGGATCCTGTTCGTCCCCGCTGCCTGGCCGCTGGTGCGGGTGGACCACCTCACTACCCTGCTGCGGGCGCGCGCCATCGAGAACCAGGTCTTCGTGGTCGCCGCCTGTCGCGTGGGCACGGATGCGGGCACCCGCTTCTCGGGGCACAGCACGATCATCGATCCGAACGGTACGGTGCTGGCTGAGGCGGGAGATGCGGGAGAGGCTTGGCTGCGCGCTGAAGTTGATCTGGGGGAGGTAGAGCTGGCGCGGGGGCGGATCGGGGCTTTGGGGGAGCGGCGGGTTGGGCTTTATGATTTAACCGGCTAGCTTTGACCCCCTCCGTATAGCCAACACGCCATAATTTTGGTAGGTCACCCCCCAAAGCAGCAACCTATGGCAAAGAGTGCGTACCGGGTCACCGGAGTTACGCGGGTGAACACCTACCCCGGCACCGCGGAGATGGGCGCGCGGTCGGTGGCGGAGGCTGGGTAGTCTATGTTCCAAAGTGATAGGGTTAGGGTCCGTCCACCGCGCTATCTCCTTACCGCACCAAGTCACTGTAGCCACCAACCAGGATGTGGCCCACTTATTTTTGATACAAAGCTACCTACCTCCTCAACCGACTACTACACTTCCGAAAAATCAGATTTTTTACGACCTTACTCCGGCACACTCTTGCGCTATTGCGCCCGCTCCATGAACCAAACCCCCGAGCAACTAGCCCGCGACCGCATCGACCGCCACTTGCGGCAGGCAGGCTGGGTGGTGCAGGATAAGAACAGCGTCGACCTGTACGCGAACGACGGCGTGGCGGTACGGGAGTTCCAGACGAATGATGGCCCAGCCGACTACGTGCTCTTCGTGAAGCAGCAACCCGTTGGCGTCATTGAAGCGAAGCGGGAGGAAGCCGCCATGAACATCACCACGGTGGAGGAGCAGAGCCTGCGCTACCTCACGGCGGGCATGAAATTCGTCAACACCGACAAACTGTGCTTCGCCTACGAAAGCACCGGGGAGATCACCCGCTTCACCGACTTCCGGGACCCGCTGCCCCGCAGCCGCGAGGTCTTCAGCTTTCACCGCCCGGAAACCCTGCTCGGTTGGATAAAGGGCGCACCCATCCCGCAATCACTGCGGGACCGGCTGAAGGAGAACATGCCCCCCCTGCCGGAGCAGGGACTCCGCCCCGCCCAGATCGAGGCGATCAACAACTTGGAACGCTCCTTCGCCGATAACCGGCCACGCGCCCTCATCCAGATGGCGACCGGGGCGGGCAAGACCTTTACTGCCTGCACCTTCGTCTACCGGCTGCTGAAGCACGCCAAGGCCAAACGCGTGCTTTTCCTGGTCGATACCCGCAACCTGGGGGAGCAGGCCGAACAGGCCTTCCTGAGCTACCAGCCGCGCGACGACAACCGCAAGTTCAGCGAGCTCTACAACGTGCAGCGCCTGAGCAGCAGCCACGTGGCCGGCGACAGCCAGGTGGTGATCTCCACCATCCAGCGGCTCTACGCCACCCTGAAGGGCGAGGACCTCGACGCCACCGCCGAGGAGGAAGACCCCTACGAATCCACTGGCTGGCAGAAGAAGGAACCCCTGCCCGTGGTGTACAACGAGCGCCACCCCATCGAGGAGTTCGACTTCGTGGTGATCGACGAGTGCCACCGCAGCATCTACAACCTCTGGCGGCAGGTGCTGGACTACTACGACGCCTTTCTGATCGGCCTGACCGCCACGCCCGACAGCCGCACCTACGGCTTCTTTAACAAGAACGTGGTGAGCGAGTACACCTACGAGCAGTCGGTGGCCGACGGCGTCAACGTACCCTACGACGTCTACTCCATCGAGACCCGCATCACCAAGGCGGGCAGCCTCATCCCCAAGTCGGAGCAACGCATCGAGCAACGCGAAAAGCTGAGCCGCCGCCGCCGCTGGGAAGCCATCGACGAGGACGTGGAGTACGAAGGCCGGCAGCTCGACCGCGACGTGGTGAGCCCCGACCAGATCCGCACCATCATCCGGGAGGTCAGGCGGGTACTGCCCCACCTCTTCCCCGACCGCTACCACGCCGACGGCACCTTCGAGGTACCCAAGACGCTGGTCTTCGCGAAGAGCGACAGCCACGCCGATGACATCATCCAGTGCATCCGGGAGGAATTCGGGCAGGGCAACGACTTCTGCAAGAAGGTCACCTATAAATCCGAGGAGGACCCCAAGAGCGTCCTCAACCAGTTCCGCAACTCCTGGAACCCGCGCTTCGCCGTGACCGTGGACATGATCGCCACCGGCACCGACGTGAAGCCACTAGAGGTCCTGCTCTTCCTGCGCGACGTGAAGAGCAGCAACTACTTCGAGCAAATGAAGGGCCGAGGCACCCGCACCATCGACTTCGACGCCCTGCGCGACGTGAGCGGTACCGCCAAACACGCCAAGACCCACTTCGTGATCATTGACGCCGTGGGGGCCACCGAGAGCAAGAAGACCGTTAGCCGCCCCCTCGAGCGCAAGCCCGGCGTACCCCTCAAGGACCTGCTGGGCGCCGTCAAGATGGGGGTACGCGACGAGGAACTCTTCAGCAGCCTCGCCAACCGCCTCATCCGGCTGGAAAAGCAGGTGACCCCCGACGAGCGCGCGCAGTTCGAGCAACTCGCGGGCGGGCGCAGCATCAAGCAGGCCGTCAAGCAATTGCTGGACGCCTACGACCCCGACGTACAAGAGGCGGCGCGGACGCAGGTGCAAAGCAAACTCCGGGGAGCCGCGCCCGACGACATCGACCGGGCCACCGAGCAAGCCCTCGAAGACCTCACCCGCAACGCGGCCCGCATCTTCAACGGCGCGCTCTGCGAGTACGTGGAGAACGTGCGCAAGGTGCACAGCCAGACGATAGATCACGTGAGCGTAGACGAGGTGCTGCGCAGCGAAGCGGACGGTTTCAGCCAGGAGCGGAGCAAGGAAGTGGTCAAGGACTTCGAGGGCTGGCTGCGCGACCACGCCGACGAGATCACGGCCCTGGACATCTACTTCCGCCACCCCCACCGGCGGCGGGAGGTCACCTTCGCCATGGTGAAGAGCCTGCTCGCTACCCTGAAGACCGACCGGCCCAACCTGGCCCCGCCCTACGTGTGGGAGGCCTACGCCAAACTGGAGGAGGTAAAGGGCGGCAAGCCCGAAAGCGAGCTGGTGGCCCTGGTAAGCCTGCTGCGGCGCGTGGCCGGTCCGGACGAGCGGCTGACCGACTACCCCGGACAGGTAGACCGCAACTACAAGCGGTGGATCTTCGCCCGCAACAACGATACCGGCGTCACCAAATTCACGGAGGAGCAGCTGGACTGGCTGCGCATGATCCGCGATCACGTCAAGCAGAGCTTCCACCTCGAAGCCGACGACCTCGACTACGCCCCCTTCGACCAGCGCGGCGGGCGGGGCGGCATGTTCCGGGCCTTCGGTAAGGAGATGAATGCCGTTATTGCGGAAATGAATGAAATATTGGTGGCGTGATGAAGGAAGGGTGGAAAATAGTAAGAATTGAGGATGTATGCTCTACAAAACCTCAATATGGGTACACAACTAAAGGGGCTTCAGAAGGTAACTGGCGCCTTTTGAGGACAACTGATATTACAAAGGGTAAAATCAATTGGGATACAGTGCCCTTTTGCTCGGACGACCCTGACAATCCAGATAAATACGAGTTAAAGGAAGGCGATATCGTAATTAGTCGAGCAGGTTCCGTTGGTGTAAGTTACCTGATAGAAAAGCCTCAAAAAAGCGTGTTCGCATCTTACTTAATAAGGTTTAATCCCAACTGTGACAAGAAATACTTTAAGTACTTCTTGGACAGCCCATTGTATTGGCAAGCAATCGCCGACAACAAGTTGGGAATTGCTGTTCCTAATGTAAATGCTACAAAACTCAAAAATATCAAGCTCCCCCTCCCCCCCAGGGCTAACGCATCATACTTATTAAAACTACTTTGGACCAACTTTACCGGATGGAACAAGATAAGCGCCCGCTCCCCAGTAATTATGAAGGTCCCCTTACCGGTATTTCTGCGGTACACGATCCTCGCTACGCCACTATCACTCACTATCCTTTACCCGAAGTGCTCTTCCTACTCCTGGCTGCTTCGGTTAGTCACTGTGACAGTGCCATTCAGGTGGCGACTTTCGGCCAGGAAAAGCTTGATTGGCTACGGCAGTTTTACCCCTATCGCCACGGTGCACCTTCCCACGATACGATCAACCGCATTCTGAGCCTGATTAATCCCAAAGAATTTCAGAACTGGTTTATGCAGTGGGTAGCGGATCGCTTTGAGCTTACCGAAGGGGAGATGCTGGCGCTGGATGGCAAACGTTTAGCCGGCAGTGCCGACCGCATGGACCAGAGCAAGAAGAAATCTGCGGGGGGAAAGTTTGCCAAAATCGTGGTCAACTGCCTGGCCGTAGGTAGTGGGGTGGTGTTGGGACAGTACGATGTCAGCCACAAAAATGATGAGCTACAGGGCGCGCGCGATCTGATCCATGCCCTGGATATCGAGGGAAAGTGCATCAGTGGGGATGCCAACTTTTGTGGGCGCAAACTGCTGGAGCTCATCCTGGAACAAAAGGGAGACTACATGATGGCCCTCAAAGCGAAGAGTCCCAAGTTACACGGGGCGGTCCGCGCAGCGTTTGCGAACGAAGGATTGGAAACGGCTGACTACGTAACCGAAGAAAAGGGCCACGGTCGACAAGAAAAGCGCGTGTATCGAAGCCTTCCCGCCTCGGTATTGCCGCAGGCCGTGACGGAGTCCTACGTCGGGCTTTGCCAAGTAGTGGAGACGTGTCGTTCCCGCCGCGAAACGCGCAAACCGGACGAAGCGTCGGTTGAATACCACTACTACCTGACCAGTCTGAGCGACAACGTTGCGCATTTGGCGGCGCGCATCCGCGATCATTGGGCAATTGAAAACTCCCTTCACCATGTACTGGACGTAGAGTTCGGGGAGGATGCCAGTCGTAGTCGTAAGGGTAATGCAGCAGTTAACTTCAGCGTGATCCGCAAGGTGGCCATCAATTATCTGATGCCGGGGAAAGGTAAAGTGGGAATCAAAGAGCAAAGAATGCGAGCTGCCTTTTCGGATCAACGACGATCGGAAATATTTGGATTATGATGCGTTAGCCCTGCCCCTCCCCCCCTCCCCGAGCAACGCGCCATCGTAGCCAAGCTGGAGCGGCTCTTCGCGGAGCTGGACCGCAGCGTGGCGGAGCTGGAGACGGCCCGAGAGAAGCTGGGGGTGTACCGGCAGAGTGTGTTGAAGGAGGCGTTTGCAAAAGAGAGTTCTCACATATTATTACCACTCAAGAAAGTGGCATCAACCTGTCTAGGAAAGATGCTAGACAGGCAAAAAAACGAAGGAGAATATCAACCATATTTAGCAAATATCAGCGTGCGATGGGGAGCGTTCAATCTGGACTCTCTGAAGGAAATGAAATTTAAAAGGGGGGAGTATGATCGCTACGGAGTGCAAAAGGGCGACTTGATTATGTGTGAGGGCGGAGAGCCGGGAAGATGTGCGGTGTGGTCGACAAATTCCAAAGTATTTATACAGAAAGCCTTACACAGGATTCGACCGCTTCCTAATTACAGTTCAAAATACCTCTACTACTATTTTGTGTACGCTGCAGGGTCGAAGTTTTTAGAGGATCACTTTACTGGAACAACTATCAAACACTTAACAGGCCGAAAACTAAAATAAATTGAAATTCCTTTTCCTTCGGTTTTATCTGATCAAGATTTTGTAGTGAATGAAATAGAAACACGTTTATCCGTAGCAGACAAGCTCGAGCAGGAGATCACGGAGAGCCTGGAGCGGGCTAAGGGGTTACGGCAGGGGGTGTTGAAGCGGGCCTTTGCTGGCGATTTGGTGTAAATTTGTAAATAATGAACGCACGCGAACTTATAGATTTGCTGAACTCAACGGATGAGTTGGATACAGTTGAGGCAAAGACAGCTAGCCAAGCCGGGAAAAGTATTATGGAGACGGTTTGCGCGTTTACGAATACCGTTGGGCTTGGTGGGGGATACATTGTTTGCGGAGTCTCCCGGGAAGACCAGAGCCTGTTTCCATTCTATACAGTCAGCGGAGTTCCTTACCCCGATCAGTTGCAATCAGACTTGGCAAGTCAGTGTGCGAGCGTATTTAACAGACCGATTAGGCCGTCCATAAAGGTAGAGAAAGTTAATGGCCTGAATGTGGTTGTAGTAAAAATTGACGAAGCCTCTTCCGGTGGTAAACCGATCTATTTTAAAAACCAGAAATTACCCGCTGGTGCCTTGATTCGTATTGGTAGCGCAGACGTCAGATGCACGGAGGAAGATCTCGAAATGTTTTACGCGGACCGAGAAGATTACGATGCGTCATGTCTAGATTATACGAGCATAGCGGATATCGATACCGAAG